>CAMWRN010000224.1 GCA_947176675.1 uncultured Clostridia bacterium
CAGTCTATGCAGCTTTCAAATTTTAGATTCTTTCTCTTAAAAGATTTACTTATTATCATTATCACGGATAGCAACACGTCTGATCTTTCCGCTGATAGTTTTTGGCAACTCGTCCACAAATTCTACAATTCTGGGGTACTTATAGGGAGCTGTGTTTTTCTTGACGTGATCCTGCAATTCCTTGACAAGAGCATCGTCACCCTTATCCTTGTAGTCCTTAGTAAGAACGATCGTTGCCTTAACCACCTGTCCTCTTATGGGGTCTTTAGCACCTGTTACCGCAACCTCCAGAACGGCGGGATGTTCCATAAGGACGCTTTCTATCTCGAAAGGTCCGATACGGTATCCCGATGCTTTGATAACATCATCGGTACGTCCAACATACCAGTAGTAGCCGTCCTCGTCCCGCCATGCGGTATCGCCTGTGTGGTACATATTATTATTCCATGATTTATTGGTCTCTTCCGTGTTTTTGTAGTATTCCTTAAACATACCCACCTGATCGCCCCTGCCGTTTGTTCGGATAACTATTTCGCCTGTTTCACCGGCTGGAAGTGAGTTACCGTCCTCATCAACAATGTCAACGTTATACAAGAATGACGGCTTGCCCATTGAACCTGGTTTCGGTTCCATTCCGGGAAGATTTCCGACAACAAGCACAGTCTCCGTCTGACCGAAACCCTCCATAAGCTTCAGTCCAGTATATTCTAGCCACCTGTTGTAGACTTCAGGATTGAGTGCTTCACCTGCGATGGTTGAGTATTTCAGTCCCGACAAGTCATAACCCTCTATGCCCTCCTTAATAAACATACGAAACATTGTTGGAGGCGCGCACAGGGAAGTTACCTTATAGTCCTGGATTTTCTGTAAAATATCTGCCGAATGGAAACGGTTGAAATCATACACAAAAATTGAAGCTGCACAGGTAAACTGACCGTACATCTTGCCCCACATACACTTGCCCCAGCCCGATTCGGAAATGGTAAAATGAAGCGTATCCGCATTAAGATTATGCCAATGCTTTGCAGTGTGGATATGCGCAACTGCGTAGTAATGACTGTGGAGAACCATTTTCGGATAGCCCGTTGTGCCACTAGTGAAGTATAGCAGCATATCATCGGTAGCCTTGTTTTCGATCCGTTCCATCGTGTCAGGATATTTTTCGATCTCACTGTCAAAAGAGATCCAGCCTTCTCTGTCTCCCCTTGCGATATATTTTTCCTTAATTCCGCCATACTCAGCAACCGCTTCGTCAATATGATCGGAAACCTCTCCGTCGGCTGTTGCGACAACGTATTTAACGTCAGCAGCGTTGAAACGGTAGGTATAGTCCTTTTTCATGAGTTGATTTGTTGCAGGAATAAGCACCGCGCCAATCTTACACAGCGCAATGGTCAGAAACCAAAATTGGTAGTGTCTTTTCAGTACCGAAAGCACCTTGTCACCCTTTTTAACGCCGTGGGCAAGAAACATATTGGCGGTCTGGTTGGATTTTTTCATAAGGTCGGAGTAGGTAAAAATATGCTCTTCCCCCTCCTCGTTTACCCACACCATAGCGCGGCGGTCTGGATCAAGCTTTGCTATCTCGTCAATTACATCGTAACCAAAATTATAGTTGTCGGGAATATGCACGTCGATTGCCGTAAGCATACCCTTTTCATCGTAGGTATCCGAAATAAATCTTTTATAAAAATCATTCATATCCATTTTAAACAACCTCCTTGCTTACTTTATAAGTATTGCCAGAAATTCACATTTTTCTCCGCCCGTGGCAATCATTCCGTGGGGGGCGCCTGAGTCGTAAATTATGGAGTCGCCCTTGGTGAACACCTTGACTTTACCATCTATAACAACTTTGAGAGAACCCGAAAGAATATAATCATACTCCTGACCCTCGTGGACAGACAGTGAAATCGGCTTGTCCTGCTCCTCCTCGCTGTATGGAGCGATAACAAGGAACGGCTCTATTTTCTTGTCCTTGAACAGATACGCAAGGTGCTGATACTCGAAGCCCTCACGGCGTTTAACGGGAAGTCCAGTACCCTTTCTAACAACACAGTAGCGTTTCAGCTTGGGGGTGTCCCCCGTAAGCAGCTCGACGATGTCCACGCCGAGAATTTCCGCACACTTGTAGACAAAGGTCACGGAAAAATCCTTTTCGCCTTTTTCAATAAGAGCGTATTCCTCGGTGGTGCAGTCAGTTTTCTTTGCCATTTCCTCTGCGGAAATGCCCAGAATTTCGCGGAGACCTTTAAGTCTTTCCGCAACTTCTTTAATGCTGTAGTTCATGTTCACTTCTCCTTTTTATTTTAAATTATTAGATTTTTGCAATAATTTCATTTGCAATTTCATCAACACTATGAGTTCCGTCTATTACATAGTCAGACGAGGGCAATATATCTTTTTGCATTTGGATATACGAAATTCGTGCATATTTCAGATATATTTCCAAGGCATTGCGTATATCGTCCGCTGTTGCATCACTCATATCTCTTAAAATCCGTCTTGCTAAAGATATATCAAGCGGAGTATCAATAAAAAATGCCGTATCAATATATGGTTTGATCGTATCATGGCAATAGGCAAAGGGATAGTCCAATATCAGATAATCGCATATTCCTGCCGCCTTGATTTTCAGAATATCTTCCTCTAACGGCTTTAGATTCCAAGCACTATAATAATTCGCTCCGTCGTGTACCCATTCATAAAAGTTATCAACTTCACCCTCGAAAGTATAATCATCAAAATGCAAGGATTGTGAATTTTGCAACTGTTTCTTTAATTCATTCACAACAGTTGTTTTTCCGCCGGCAGTAACTGCGGCAACAGCAATGATTTTCATATCCGAGCCACTCCTTTTTATGATATTGTACAATCACATACGATGTATATATTTATATGCGTATCTATCCTCACCATATCAGAGATAGACTTGTTTCCATAAACGTAAATTTAATGCTGTAGTTCATATTCAAGTTCAGTAGGAAGATTATCCCAAAGTTCTGTTCTTGTTTTAATTTTTCTTAATTTTTCCATTATCTTTATATCAGGGGCTGGATATACCATAAGGTTATCTTCCTCTCCCATTTTCGGACGTATTGGGTACGCAAGCTGTTCTGTTTCTACTGAAAACTGTGCGTTCACGCCGTTTTTATTACCTCTTGCATCAAGCCTTATCCATTTTTTGTAATCTTTAATATATACGCCGTTTAGTCCGTGATATACTAAGACGGGAGCTGTTTCATCGTCTAAAATTATCTTTTGATAACAAAAGCCTGACGGAATAGATTTACACCGCAATAAAGCAGTCAGCAAGTGAGATTTTTCAAAACAAATTCCATGACCTGCTTTCAGCACTTCCGAAGCAGTACACGTAATTACATCTTTATTTATATCTGCTGAATGTGAAATAGTATCTCTGACAAACTCATAGGCTGCTTTAATGAAATCAAACTCATTATTTGTCTTTTTGAATAATTTATCAGCAAGTTCTGTAATAGCTTCATTTTCATAATCTATCACATCGTCATGCTTTAAATATTCATCAATCTTATTCGAGTATAAAACTATATTCATTTTTCCTCCACTTTTTATTTTCAATTTAAATAAATTATACCGACCCCATAAATATTTCGGGAAGTTATATATAATTTATTTTCTTCAACACAAGCATTTCCGCTAAGACTTAAGGTCGTTTTTATCTCTTTTATTTTTTCCAGCGTATTCATATCCCATAGAGCAATTTCACTGCAATGATAAGAAACCGTAACTAATATATTATCAAACGAGCCAATACAGTCAAACATTTTCTTATGCACATTTCTTTGAAACTTTATTATTTCAAATTTTGACAAGTCTATCTTAAAGAGTTTTTTATCCTGACAGGCAGCGTACAATATTGTGCCGTTTACATATAGACTTCTGACATTTTGTTTGCTTAAAATCAGATTTTTTCCACAGACATTGTATCCCTGTCCAATAACAGCAATTGCCCGTCTACTGTCCCGCACAGCAAATATTTATCATACGTATTTAATCTCCACATACTTGCATCGGAAATATCATACGCATTTTTACCGAAAGAATTTTTGTCAACAGTTATTATCTTTCCATTCCGAATAGAACAATATATCTTTTTATCATCAGCAGTCATTCCGCAGATGTCCGAGCTTAAATCCTCCCCGAGCTTCATTTTGGCGACAATTTCAAAATTCTCTTCGTTCAAAACATATAAGGTACAGAAATCACTTATAAAGATACGATTTTCGTCGGCAATCAAAATTCTTGCCAATCCGTCTTTTTCAAATATTTCTTTTTTGTATGCAATTG
>CAMWRN010000225.1 GCA_947176675.1 uncultured Clostridia bacterium
GTTATATACGTTCCTCAAAGCTGAAAGGAAAGCCGCCCAAAAGCCGTCCGCCGCTGGAATTCAAGTCCCCCGACGGTTTTACGGTGCTGGTTGGCAGGAACAACAAACAGAACGATCAGCTTACAACAAAGCTTGCGGACAAAACCGATATATGGCTCCACACAAAGGACATAACTGGTTCCCATGTTATAATCCGTGCGGAGGGAAAGGAAGTTCCCGACAGCACTGTACTGTGGTCGGCAAGGCTTGCGGCATTTCACAGCAAGGCGAAAAATTCCTCGCAGGTGCCTGTGGACTACGTTCCGGTTCGATTTGTGAAAAAGCCTTCGGGCTCAAAGCCGGGCATGGTTATTTTTACGAACAACCGAACGCTTTACGTCAAGCCGCTTGACCCTAACGGTGAGGAGTGACAGGTTAGTTCTCACGGTTGGAAATATTTTTATAATTGTCGATAATTTCCGCCATTGTTATTGATTTGAGACTTTTCGTCAAAGCCTCCGCAACTTCGTTGTAGGACGGTTTCAGCACTGCACTGATATTTTTTCCTACAGGACAAAGCTGCGATGGGGACGAATGTATCCCGAATAGCTTTTCAAGGAAATCCGGTTCTACGGCGGAGCATATGCGGTACAGGGTTATTTCCTCTGTCGGGCAGCATAAGACCGCACCGCCTACGCCCGACTTCACTGAAATGACGTTGTCCTTTTTAAGCGCGCTCATTATCCCGCGTATTGTCACGGGATTGATTCCTGACGACATCGCAAGCATTTCGCTTGTGACTCGGCTTTCTTTTCCGAATTCGTGTATACAGATCAGACAATGCACCGCTATCGAGCATTTATTGCTTATATGCATTAACCCGCCTCCAGACCTTTGTGATTTCTTTATATTATACCACAAAAATTTAT
The DNA here is from genome assembly GCA_947176675.1 of uncultured Clostridia bacterium. GTDB lineage: Bacteria > Bacillota > Clostridia > Oscillospirales > Ruminococcaceae > RGIG8773. Next base: position 909 of record CAMWRN010000225.1, read on the forward strand.
AGGTGTAAAGCTTGACATTACAGCTTTGGCATGGTATAATACAGATGTAATTTTAAATTTTACATCAAGGAGGAAAACCGAAATGCGCTATGTTCAGATAGTTTTCAGTCCCACTGGAGGAACTTTAAAGACGGCAAATGCCGTAACGGAGGAATGGAGCGGAAGCGTCGAGACAGTTGACCTTACCGACCCCAACAATGATTTTTCCAAATATTCTTTTGACAGCGAAGATATTGCGCTGATAGCCGTGCCGTCCTACGGAGGACGCGTTCCGGGTACGGCGGCGGAAAGGCTGAAAAAGCTGAAAGGCAGCGGCGTAAGGTGCACGCTTCTGTGCGTATACGGAAACCGCGCCTATGATGATACTCTCGTTGAAATGGAGGACATTGCGAAAGAGTGCGGTTTTGATGTAAGAGCCGCAATAGCCGCAGTGGCGGAACATTCGATAGCGCGCAGATATGCCGCAGGCAGACCCGACGGTGAGGACATAAAAAAGCTAAAAGAATTTTCCAAAGCGGCGCTTAATAAATTGCGGGACGGGAACAACAGTACGGAATTAAAGCTTGCGGGAAACCGTCCCTACAAAAAAGCTTCGGGAGCGGGTCTTGTTCCAAAGGCAGACAAAAATTGCGTAAAGTGCGGAATCTGTGCACAGAAATGTCCCGTTAAAGCAATTAGTCCGGAAGATATAGGTGCTGCCGACGCCAAAAAGTGCATTTCCTGTATGCGCTGTATAAATGTATGTCCTCATTCCGCAAGAGATGTGAGCAAGGCTATGGTATCTGCGGTGTCGCTTGTACTCAAAAAGAGCTGCTCTCAAAGAAAGGAATGCGAGCTGTTTGTCTGATCTTTACTTATACATATGAAGCTTCAGCCGGCATAAAATATGTATGTACTTTTACCGCAAAGGAGGACTTTCATGAAAAAAACCTACAAAATTTCGGGCATGACCTGCGCTGCCTGCGCGGCGAGAATAGAACGATTCGTCAAAAAGCTTGACGGAGTTTCCGACGCAAGCGTGAACTTTGCCGCCGAGTCCCTGACGGTTGACACCGAGAAGGTCAGCGCAAAGGAGATAGAAGCCGCTGTGGTAAAGGCAGGTTATGCTTTTGCGGACAAAAACGCAAAACAAAAAATGCCACACGACAAGGTCATGCTCATAAGACTGATACTGTCGCTGCTGTTTGCGGTTCCGCTGCTGACCGTCAGCATGGGACACATGGTCGGAATGCCTTTGCCAAACCTGATCGAACCGCACCATAATCCCATGAATTTCGCTTTGGCACAGCTTTTGCTTACTGTTCCGGTAATAATAATCGGGTGGAAATTCTTCCGGGACGGTTTCCGAAATCTTTTCAGGCTGTCTCCAAATATGGACAGTCTCATCGCCCTTGGCTCCACCGCCGCGTTAGTGTACGGCTTTTACGCCATGTACAAGATCGGACAGGGCGAAACGGACTACGCGATGCACCTTTATTTTGAGTCATGCGCGACTATTCTCACGCTCATTACTTTGGGAAAATACCTTGAAGCACGCTCAAAAGGCAAGACGGACGAGTCAGTCAAGAAGCTGATGAACCTTGCTCCCAAAACCACTTTTGTAATGCGGGGCGACAAGGAGCTTGAAGTGGCTCTCAGTCAGGTCAAGGTCGGTGATATTGTGGTGTCCCGTTCGGGAGAAAGCATTGCTGTTGACGGAGAGATAATCGAGGGAAGCGCGGTTGTGGACGAATCCATGCTTACGGGAGAAAGCGTTCCGATCGAGAAAAAGGTCGGAGACAAGGTTGTGGGCGCGACTCTTAACAAAAACGGATTTTTCAAGTACCGATCTGAAAAAGTCGGGGAGGACACGGCTTTGTCCCGTATAATAAAATTTGTTGAGGAAGCGCAGGGTTCAAAAGCTCCTATTGCGCGGCTCGCGGACGTTATTTCGGCATACTTCGTACCAACTGTTCTCGCTCTTGCGGTAATAGCTTCACTCGGCTGGCTTATTGCGGGAGAAAGCAGCGAATTCTGCGTAACTATTCTGATAAGCGTACTTGTAATAGCCTGTCCCTGCGCTCTGGGACTTGCAACTCCTACGGCGATAATGGTAGGTACGGGCAAGGGCGCGGAGAACGGTATACTGATAAAAGGCGGTCAGCCCCTTGAACAGGCGTGCAAAATAACCACGGTTGTTTTCGACAAGACGGGTACTCTTACGGAGGGAAAGCCGTCGCTGACCGATATACTTCCCAACGGCATTGAAAAAGACGAGCTTGCCCGTCTTGCCGCTTCCGGTGAAGCTGCTTCAGGACACCCTCTGAGCGAAGCAGTGGTCAGGTATGCGGAGGAACGGAATCTTGCGCTTTCTCCGGCGGAAAATTACACCAACCTTGAGGGCAGGGGAATTTCCGCGGAGGTTGACGGAAAGAAGCTTCTTATCGGAAACCGCAGGCTTATGGACGAGGAAAAGATAACCGTTCCCGAAGACTATACGGAGCGCGCCGAACGTCTTGCCGATCTGGGAAAAACTCCTATGTATGCCGCTTCCGACGGTGTGTTCATAGGGCTTATCGCTGCCGCCGATACAATTAAAAAAGAAAGTCTTGAAGCTATAGCCGAGCTCCACCGAATGGGAATAAAGACTCTTATGCTGACGGGAGACAACACCCGCACCGCACGCGCTGTTGCGGGAGAGCTTAATATTGACAGCTTTATCGCAGAGGTGCTGCCCGAGGAAAAAGCGGAGCATATCAAAAAGCTTCAGCAGGAGGGCGAGGTCACGGCAATGGCAGGCGACGGCATAAACGACGCGGTTGCTCTTACACAGGCGGACGTTGGTATCGCCGTGGGACAGGGCACTGACGTTGCTATTGAGTGCGCGGATATCGTTCTCATCAAGGACGACCTGCGGGACGTATGCAAAGCGATACGTCTTTCAAAGGCGACTATCAGGAACATCAAGCAGAACCTGTTCTGGGCGTTCGGGTACAATACGCTGGGAATTCCCGTTGCAATGGGAGTACTGCACATTTTCGGCGGACCGCTTCTCAACCCAATGATAGCTGCCGCGGCAATGAGTTTAAGCTCTGTATCGGTAGTGTCCAATGCGTTACGTTTAAAAACGGTGAAGTTAAACACCGTTAAATAATTCAAAATAATCAACATGAAAGGAATGGTACAGATGAAAAAGAAAATTTTGATCGAGGGTATGTCCTGCGAGCACTGCGTTGCTCATGTCAAGGAGGCTCTGGAGGGTCTGGGCGCGGCGGACATTGAGGTCTTGCTGGATGGCGGATACGCGGTGTGCGATACCGATAAACCTGACAGCGAAATAAAGTCCGCAATTGAGGACGAGGGCTATGACGTGACCGGAATCGAATAAAATAAGGCGGAGAACA
>CAMWRN010000226.1 GCA_947176675.1 uncultured Clostridia bacterium
TTTCTAAATTTGCCGAAAAAAGCGGAGTACAGTTTTCCGCAAAGTTTGACGGTAAAAATTCCGCTGTAACCGTTGACGGAGTTAAGAGCAAAGGTTTTATAGAAACCGTCAAGAGTATATCGGCGTGGTCGGACAAGGTACAGATAAAAGCGGCGAAGTCCAAGGAACAGCAAACGCCCTCCAAAAACACGAACAGGGGGCGGTAAATATGGAAAAATACAGAGTAGTATCATTTTCAGGCGGCAAAGACAGTACGGCTATGCTCCTGCGGCTTATGGAACTGGGAGAGCCGATAGACGAAGTAATCTGGTGCGATACGTACAAGGAATTTCCCGCACTATACAGACACGTTTCTAAAATAAAGTCGGTCGTTGAAGCCGCGGGAATTAAGTTTACCGAACTTAAAAGCGATGTCAGCTTTGATTACCTTATGTTCGAGAAGCCTGTCAAGCGGAAAAACAATGAAATTAAGGAAAAATACAATGACCCTCTCGGCTTTTCGTGGGCAGGTCCCAGACTTAGGTGGTGTACAAGGGCGCTCAAAATAGACATTATGAAGAAACATCTGTCTGCTTTGCGTAAGCAGTATGAACTTGTGGAGTACACAGGAATTGCCGCCGATGAACAGTACAGACTTGAACGGAAAGCCAATGCAGACCATATTCACCCCCTTGTGGAATGGGGCTGGACGGAGCAGATGTGCCTTGAATACTGCTACAGCAAGGGATATGACTGGGAGGGACTGTATAAGCTGTTTGACCGTGTTTCCTGCTGGTGCTGTCCCTTGCAAAGTCTTGAAAATCTTCGTACCCTGCGTAAAAACTTCCCCGACTTGTGGGAGGAACTCCGACAAATGGACAAGCGGACGTGGCGCAATTTCCGCGCTGACTACACGGTAGAACAGTTTGAAAAGCGTTTTGCACTTGAAGATGAACGCACAGCACAGGGTTTAACGATAAATCCGAGAAGCAAAGAATTTAGGGCGGCGTTAAAAAGTTTGGGAGGTTAAGCTATGTTATATTCCAACGAACAGATAGAACGTGCAAACGCACAAAGCATTACCGAATTTTTTCGCGGTATGGGATATTCGGCTGATTATGAAAGCGGAGAAATGCACATACACGGCTTTGGCGGGTTAAAGGTTGACGAGGACAGAAAGCTGTTTCATATACATTCCCGTCAGGTCGGAGGTTACGGACTTGTGTACTGTTTGCAAACCGCACTCGGTATGAGTTACCCCGAAGCAATAAAAACGGCGTTAAACGGCGAAACGCCTAACTCCAAAAGCAAAGATTTGAGTTATGCAAAACAGCAATTCCCCAATGGGGGAAATATCTTTGCACAAGGCAAAGCTCCCCCAAAGCGGGAAAAACCCGTAAAAGAATTTATTATGCCGCAAAAGGATAAAAACAACAGGCGTATTTTTGCTTACCTCACACAGCAGCGGCGAATTTCTCCGCAAGTGGTAAACGAGCTTATAAACACAGGCTTACTTTTTCAGGACGTAAAGGGAAACGCGATTTTTCTTGACGTAAAGGACGGCGCACCCTGCGGAGCGGAATTTCACGGCACAGGCAGGAAGATGTACACCATAGGAAACACAAAATTTGCTGACATTGAAAATCGGACGGTTATTAAAACAGAGCCGTACATAGCCTATCAGGTCGGCGAAATACTGAAAAACGAAAAGGATATAAAGTATGTGGGATTTATCTACGAAAACGAGGCTAACATTGCCGCAAACGAGCAGAACGCAAAGCTGATAACCGACATTATAGAGGCTCTCAAAAATTCCGATATTGACAGGGAAAAACTTGAAAGTACCGTCAAACAGAAATTAAAGTCCTTTAACGGAGTAGCGGAGGGAACATCGGGTAATTTTTTTGAGTATGTAAAATTCCCGAACCCGCAGGGAGCGTATGTTTTTGAAAGCGCAATAGATATGATGAGCTTTATGCACTTGCACCCGAACGCCAAAAACTGCGAGTTTGTATCTATGGGAGGATTAAAGCCGAGCGTGGTTGAAACGCTTTTAGAACGCGGCTTGCAAGTCGCTCTTTGTGTTGACAACGACGAAAAGGGAAAATTCTTTTGTGAAAGCTTCGGTGAAAGATGTACGGTTTTTACGGAATGTCACAAACACGGAGTAAAGGACTTTAACGAGCTTTTAAAGAAACTAAACCCTAAAAAAAACTTTACCGATACGGTGAAAAAAATATCGGACTGGTCAGACCGTGTACAAGAAAAAGCGGCAGCGGCAAAGGAGGCTTTGTATGAAAACAATAAACCCCTCAAAACGCAATATGTCCGCTGACAGCCAAATTGAAGAGCTTAATAAACGGAAATCGGAGTATGTTCGGGAACGATCCGAAAAACAGCTTGAACTTGACGTTATTAACTCCGATATTTCCTTGATTGAAGCACAGATAGCAAATATATTGATGGTTACAAGGAGGAAACGAAAATGAACGATGAAAACGAGAAAAAGGAAGTTACTGACACGACACAGCTTTTGAAAGTCCACGAAAAGGCAGTCAGCAAACCCGAAAACAAGGTTATTTCAAAGTCGGAAAGGCTTGCCGAAAAGCTGAAACAGCTTTGTGAAAAAAGAGAAAAGGCGTTTACCGCACAGTCGGCAGCCGAAAAAAAGACAAAGGAAATTGACGAGCAGATAAACAAGATACGGACGGAACTTCATAATGATGAAATCCGAACTCTTGATAATCTCTGCAAGTCACAAAATCTGTCCGTGAAAATCGTTATAGATTTTCTTACGGCTCTTACGGATAAAATGCCGCTGTCCGAAGCGGCGGCATTGCTTGAAATAAAGATTGGAAGTGATGATGATGTGTAAAACTCTTACTCTCGGCAGCCTGTTTGACGGCAGCGGCGGCTTTCCCCTTGCGGGGGTAATGTGCGGCATTACTCCCCTATGGGCAAGCGAGATTGACCCCTTTTGCATTTCGGTAACGTCAAAGCGTTTTCCGAAAATGGCGCATTTGGGCAGTATCACAGAGATAAACGGCTGGGCGATACCGCCTGTTGATGTTATAACATTCGGCTCGCCGTGTCAAGATTTGTCAGTCGCTGGTCAGCGCGCAGGGCTTGAGGGCGAACGGTCGGGACTTTTTAAAGAAGCAGTAAGAATAATAAAAGAAATGAGAGGTGCTACAAATGGAAAATATCCAAAATACATTGTCTGGGAGAACGTCCCCGGCGCATTCAGCAGCAACAAAGGAGAGGACTTCCGAACGGTCCTTGAAGAAATCATCAAAATCAAAGACGGAAACGTTTCTGTTCCTCGACCTCAAAAGGGAAAATGGCAGACCGCAGGCTGCATTATGGGAGACGGCTGCAGTCTTGCGTGGAGAGTGCTGGACGCCCAATTTTGGGGCGTCCCCCAAAGACGCAAGCGTATCTTTCTTGTCGGAAGTTTTGGAAACGAGAGTGCCGCAGAAATATTATTTAAGCGAGAGGGCTTGCGAGGGAATTTTAAGGAGAGCCGCAAGGCGTGGGAAAGACTTGCCCCCGATACTGAAAACAATACTGACATATCAGGCGGAGAATTTACCCCCAAAACCTTAAAAATACGAAGCGGCTGCGAGGGCGGCGGCAAGGGAGCATTGATACAGGAAAACAAGTCCGCAACTCTCTCCTGCAATAACGATCAAGTTTTGTTTAGTCGGATAAACCCGAACTATGCGGCGGGATTTAAGGGTAAGGCAGGAAGTAAAGCGGGTAGTGTTGGTTTTTCCGAAAAGACAAGTCCAACTCTCCAAGCAGAGCAGGAGGCGCACTGCATATGCGATACCGTTGTTTTTGACGGAGGGCAGATAACGTCCAAAACAAACCGCAGTGATCCTAAGATAAACGGCCCTTGTCATACTTTAGCGGCAACAAGCGGAAGTCCTGTTTTATGTGCCAGTTTTTACCCGCAGATGAAAGCGGAAAGCCAATGCTTTAAGGAAAATGTTGCAAATACCCTTGTGAATGGTACAAATGCGGGCTTTCAAAATGCCGTTCTTGCCCCCGAAATTGTACTTGACTATATGGGCGATAACTCCGTATCAGACAAAAAAAGTGTTGTACCGACGCTCCGAGCAGAGGCACACGGAAACGAGCCTTGTGTTGTACAAAGCGAGGTTTTATGCGTAGATCAGGGCGGCGGGAAAAGTCAATGTTCTATCAGCAAGAATTTTTCACCCACCATTACTTGCACTCACGGCGGCGAGCCTTGTGTAGTATATGACGGAAGAGGCAATGGAACCGGGCAGATAGCGCCTACTAT
>CAMWRN010000227.1 GCA_947176675.1 uncultured Clostridia bacterium
ATATTGCTGGATATTTTATTGCCGTTTTACTAATGATATGCGTTAATCAAATAGGAAATCCGTATGTAAATATGATTTATTCTTTTATTTCTGCAAATGCAATTTGTATCATATTGTTTGAATCTCAAATTAAAAAAATATGGATTTATAATTTGTTGCTATGGTTTATGTTTATATTCAGCGACGCCATTACTGTTTTAATGTGGTCTATAATTGAAGGCAATACATTAAATGAAATATTGTATAATGGTCAGCTTACGCTTGGCAGCGATATTCTAAATATTATTCTTATGTTTGCATTTTACAGAATTTATATAACCTTTATGCAGAAGATTCATTTTCAAGGTGTTCAAATTAAAATCGCAGTGTTTACCATAATAATGACATTTTTTGAAATTTGGGCAGTAACCGCTTATGCGGGAGAAATAACAGATAGACGCGGTGGTATAAATCTACTTATATTGCTGATTGGATTTTTGCTTATCAATTTGTTTTTCGCATATGTTTTAAGTCAAGTTTCAGAGGCATACAGATACAAATATGAATTATCACTGGCAGAACGACTTAATGAAATGCACTTGTCAAATTATACCGAAATGAGCCATAAATATGAAGAATCAAGAGCAATTATACACGATATAAAAAAGCACCTTATGGTTGCAAATGAGCTAAATGATAATGAAAGTCATAGTAAATATTTATCTGACGTTTATAAACGAATGGATGAATTGTTTGGAGGTTTTAAATGCTCTAATAAAATATTAAGCGTTGTGATTAGTCAGAAAATGTCCTACGCAAAATCTCAGGGAATCAATATTATCATTTCAGCGGAAGATGTTCCAATAGATTTTGTTGAGGATTTAGATATTACTGCAATTTTTGCCAACTTATGGGATAATGCCATTGAAGCTTGCAATAAGGTCAAAGGCGAGAAGTATATAGAAATGAGCATAACCCGTGTAAATGATTTTATTCTGGTAAATATTGAAAATAGCTACAATGGGATATTAAAAACAGAAAATAAAAATTTAATTTCGACAAAGAAAAACCATTCGAGTGTTGGTCTTAAAAGCGTCAAGCTTTCGGTAGAAAAATATGAAGGGGTGTTTATGACAAATTATAACAGCAAGTCCTTTAGAGCAGAGATTACATTGCCAATTATATAGCTGAATGTTAAGCGAGTGTGAATTTTGTGTTAAATTTATGCTCGCCAACTTTTTTTCAGAGCAAAATTCTGTCTGTTGTGTAAACCCACTTGACAAAATTTATCGAAAAAAGTAAACTGAAACTGTAAAGAAAATAATGGAAGGGGTGATTATGTGAAAGATGTAAAAAGTACCCAAAATGCTCTTAAGGCTATTTCTCGTACTGCTGTAAGATTTACAGAAAAATCTGCTAACTCTTCTTGCCATTTGTGGCGTTTTCAGCCTAAAGAGTCGGGAAAAATCAAAAAGTTGAGGAAATTTTGATTATGTGGCAGAATGTTGATTCAAAGCTGTATGAGAATAGGCAATCCCAGGCAGTTATTAGGTTTTATCCCTGCTGTGCAGAGTTTGGCAGGGATAAAACTTGATACAATTAAATTTCAAGGTATCAATCATCTTGCAGCAGCTGAGCGAGGTGTTGGTATATACGATACTGAACGTTCAGTCTAAACCCAGTAACATATGTATGTACAACATATTGTTACATAACAAGAAAATGGAGGAATCTTCAATGAAAAAGTCTTTTAAGAGAGTTGCTGCTACGCTCGCAGTTGCTGCAATGGCAATTAGCTCTATGAGCATATGTGCATTTGCTGAAAGTCCCAGTAACTACTACTCATTCAGTTTTGGCGGTCATGGAGGTATAGATTTTTCACTCCCTGTCACAAAAAATAACGATAACACATATGCTCAGGTAGTTGCCGAGAATGGTTATTTATCAAGCACTGCTTACATTACAGTTTGTGTTTCATCTACAAACAGCGGTGCTGGCACAAGTGTAAGTCAGAGTCGACAGCTCACATACCTTTCTCCTAGTGAACACTCCTTGTCTTATACCGTATCTCGCGGTCAAGGAAGCATAAATTATCTTGCTGGTTACGGCAGTTATTCGGGTGCTAGTGTCTCTGGACATTGGGGAGCCTAAATTTTTCAGGCTTATCGCACATTTAAGAGGCGGGCGCGGTATACTCCCGTGCCCGCTTTAATCTGTTTTAAGCAGTTAGGAGAATGTATGAAGAAGTTTCTTTTAATTATGATGGTTATGTGCTCACTGCTACTTTCAAGTTGTTTCCCTACGGGTGAAAAAAATAATGAAAAAGCAGAATACTCGGAGATCACCGCTATCGCCGAGGAAATCAACAATTTCAGCATTGCCGATTTGAAGCTGCCTGACAGTTATCCCGAAGCTTTGCCGCGAATCCGTGTAACACTGAAGGAATGGGACAGCGATGTTTCATATATAGTTTCAGGCGGTGTGACGATTAAGGAAACAATTGAATATCCAAGCAGCAGAGTAAATGACGATTCATACGTCGTCGATACGTTTGACAACAATTATTTTGTTAACCATGAGGTAGGGAGAATATATTACAGTCGTTTTTATCCTAACAACGAATATACTGATGAAGAACTGATAGCAAGTACGCAGCACAGAATATATTCATATATACAGGCAACTTATGCGGACGATCTGCTTAACGCTTCCGAGCTTGATGGTTTTGGAAAAGAAGAGGCATTGAAACGTTTGCGGGCAATATTTGCAGAACTTGATATCACTTGCTTCGGAGAACCGTTGATATATACGGTAACAGCGGAATACGCAAATTCTCTTGAAAATGACCATAAACTGTCTGTTGCCGACGAGTTTTATTGTATAGTATATCCGATATACTTTGAAAATACTCCGCTTATTTACGATGCACAGATTGGAATTGAAGGTAGTGATTATCCGTTTTCTGTTTCAAACCGTGCGGAGGTAATTGTGTCAAAAGACGGAATAGTCGAACTGGATATGGACTACATATGTGACAACGAGTATGAAAAAGCTGAAGATGTGCAGATTTCGGTCAGCCCCGAAGACGCTTTGAATGTAATTGTATCGGCTTACAAGGACAGAAAGCTGGATTGTGAAACAGTATTTAATTCCTGCAAGCTCGTTTACATTCCCGTTGAAACAGACGGAAAATATGGATTTACCTATTCCCCAGCGTGGAAGTTTAGCGGATATATTAAACATGATTATGGAAGTGTTGTAAACCTTGACAAAACCGCTGAAATTGTGTACGCCGACACGGGTAGAAGATACATCGGAAATGAGGGATAATTATGTTTCGCGCTTATATGTACAAACTGCTTCGTTCACCGCTTTTGTATATTGCGTTTGTCGGAACGTTTATTATATGTCTTTCAAAACTTACTTTTTTTCTTAATTCAGGAAATGTGGCAAGTGAAATTGATATGCTACTTAACCTCAACGGTTTGCGTAAGATAATGCCTGTTTTCGCCGCACTCCCATTCGCCGCAAATTTCGCCGAAGAATGGAACAATGATATAACTATCAGCATTATCACGCGTAGCAGCGTAACAAAGTACGCAGTCGCTAATGTGGTGATTTGCTTTGTAAGCGGTTTGGTTGCGGTGTTTATACCTATTGTCCTATTTGCTTTCGGGTACTCTTTTTCATTGCCCGTAAGCGGCGATGATTATTACCCGATGCCTTATGGTGTTTTTGTGGAGCAAGGGCTACCTTTTTTATACATTATCTGCAACGCATTTGTATATGCTGCATGCGCTGCTATGTGGGCAGTTATGGGACTTATGCTGTCGGCATTTTTCGTGAATAAATATGCAGCAATATGTTCTCCGCTGATTGCGGGGTATGTAATTGAACGATTTGCTATGCAGTTGCCAGATCCATTGAATATATGGTACATTTCTGTGTCCAATCTGCGATGGGACAGCGCGTTAGGGCAGTTTTTATATTCGATGGGATTTTTTGCGGGAATATCTGCAATATGCGGAATTATTTTCACAATAACCGTAAAAAGGAGGGTGAGCAATGAAATCGTTTAATGCTATATGGGCGGTATGCGCACAGAATTTCCGTAAATGGCAGACAGATCAACGCGTGTGGTGTGTGTGGCTTATGCTACTGTTCCTCACTCTGCTTTACACGGACGATATGAAAACCGTTGCCTATTATATCGGCACAAAGCCGCCGCTGTGGACATTTCCGTTTTTATACTCGCAGTTTCACACAAAACTGCTGTTTACGTTCCCTATTGTGCTTTTATAC
>CAMWRN010000228.1 GCA_947176675.1 uncultured Clostridia bacterium
GTTTTTCCGATTATGGCGTACATTGCTCCGCTTGCTGCTTCGGCGGCTTTCTGCATGGCTTCGGCGCTGGCTTTTATTACCTTGAAGCCGTCTTCAAAGGAAAGAATTCCCGCAGCCACCATAGCCGCGTACTCGCCGAGAGAGTGTCCCGCAACGGCGGAAAACTCTATGCCCTCCTGCTTCATTATCTCGAATGCGGTCAGGGAGGTCGCCATAATGGCGGGCTGGGCAATGACCGTTTTGGCAAGCTCCTCCTCGGAGGAGCTGCTGATCTTTTCAGAAAGATCAAAACCGAGAATTTCGCTTGCTTTTTCATATACCTTTACATCGGGATACGCTTCTGAAAGCTCCCTGCCCATACCGACGTACTGGGAGCCTTGTCCCGAAAACAAAAATACAGTTTTTGACATTTTTTTAGTCCTTTCCGAATCTTATGATAGCTTGTGGTCTTTAAAGCCGGGTCAAATATTTTTTTGTCAATACGGATTTATTCTTAAAAATCGGTTGACAACGGGGACGAAAAATATTACAATAGTATTGTATATATTTTAACTGCAAGTTTTTAAATTGCTTTAAAATGACCCGCTGTTAATACTATACCATATTAATTGAGAAATTACAAGCGTTTGCCGCAGTTTTTTTGCGGCGAAACAGGCGCAGATACCGCAGGCTCGGAGCGGTCTGTTTAAAACGCTGTATACGGAGGTAACTGTTTTGTTCGGAATTGAAATTTTGGGAATGGGTTCTTACAGTCCGTCGCTGTGCGTAACAAACGACGACATGGCAAAGATCGTCGAGACCAATGACGAGTGGATCACTACGAGAACGGGTATAAAGTCCCGCAGACTTGCCAACGGCGAGCCTACCTGGGAAATGGGTCTGAAGGCTGCCGAGGAAGCTGTGAAAAATGCGGACATAGATCCGCTCGATATCGGACTGGTCATTGATACGACCATTACAAACGATTTTTTCACACCCTCCGTTGCCTGCGTTATACAGGACAGGGTGGGCGCGTCCAATGCGGCTGCTTACGATCTTAACGCGGCCTGCTCCGGATTTGTTTACGCTGTGGACGCGGCTAAGCGGTATTTGCAGACGGATCCCGATATGAAATACGTACTCGTTGTGGCGAATGAAACTCTTTCGAGAGTGACCGACTACAGCGACCGCTCCACCTGCGTTCTTTTCGGAGACGGTGCGGCTGCGGCTGTAATAGGACGCTCCGAGAAGCTTTTCACAAGCTTTATCGGCGCTGACGGTTCGGGAGCGCATTTTCTGTACGCAAAAAGCCATAAGGTGAATCACCCTCTCAGAACGGAGGAAGATTCCATGGACAAGGGCGAGTTTGCCGCGGGAACGACATATCTCGTTCAGGACGGCAAGGAGGTCTACAAGTTTGCCACAAAGGCTTTGCCTATGGCTGCACAAAAGGCGGCGGAAAAAATTAATTTGGATATCAGCACCGTGGATTGGTTTATCCCCCATCAGGCTAATATAAGAATTATTGAAACAGCGGCCAAGAACCTTGGAGTTTCAATGGATAAATTTATTGTGAATATCGCAAATCACGGCAACACATCCAGCGCCTCCATACCTATCGCTCTCAGCGAAGCTATTGCGGACGGCAAGGTCAAAAAGGGAGACAGGCTGTGCCTGGTGGGCTTCGGAGCGGGTCTTACAATGGGATGCGTAATTCTGGATTACTGATAACTATTGATATTTATTTTTGCAGTATGGTCTGCGTTTGAGAGGAGGACTGAAAATGCTTACCGATTATGAGGCTGCGGAGCTGTGGGATATGATATGGCTTTATACCGAACGGGCGTTTGAAGCCTTTACTCAGAAAAGCGTGATACTGCTCATCATACAGGGAGTACTGATTGTGTTCTCCTTCTGGGACGGAAACGGGCGCTTTTTTGCGGTACTGTCTGCGGTAGGCTTGTATTCGGTCTACGGAAGCATTTCGGTATGGGTGAGCGTCAGACAAATGGAGCTTGCCGCAAAACGGCTCAGCGAAATAAAGCGCAGACAGTTTATGCTTGCTTTGGACGTAAGGCATAAAAACATATTTTACAGCGGGACAATGTTTATCCCCGAAGAAAACGGCAGCGAGGACAATTACCAAGAAAATACCTGCTTAAAATACACTATATCCGGAAAGAAATTTGAAAGGAATTACAGTTATGTCTGATACATTAAAAACAGCGGTAATTACGGGCTCGTCCCGCGGAATAGGAGCGGCTATCGCTCTCAGGCTCGCAAAGGACGGCTTTAATATAGCTCTGAACGACCTTAACGAGGGTATGTTTGAAAATAACGATATTGCGGACAAGATACGCGCTCTGGGCGTGGAGGCGGAGATATTCTGCGCGGACGTTTCAAATTACAGTCAGTGCGAGGAAATGGTCAAGGCGGTAAAGGAACGCTTCGGAACCATCGATGTTCTTGTCAACAATGCGGGAATAACCCGCGACGGTCTTATGGCGAGAATGCCCGAGGAGCAGTACGACATGGTCATCGCGGTAAATCAGAAAAGCGTTTTTAATATGATGAAGCTTGCGGGAAACGTTATGATACGCCAGAAGTACGGCAGGATAGTCAACCTTGCCTCTGTGGCGGGACTTTACGGAAATCCCGGACAGATAAACTATTCCGCTTCAAAGGCGGCTATAATCGGCATGACAAAGACTGCCGCAAAGGAGCTTGGTTCGAGAAACATCAACGTAAACGCCGTTGCTCCGGGATTCATCAAAACACCCATGACGGATAAGCTCACCGAGGAGCAAAGAGCAAAAATGCTTGAAGTTATCGCCATGAAGCGTTACGGCGAGGTTGAAGAGATCGCGGGCGTGGTATCGTTCCTTTGCTCGGAGGATTCTTCTTATGTAACGGGTCAGACAATAGAGATTTCAGGCGGCTTGTCTATGTAGCAGGTAGCCCCTGCGGGCAGCGTCACCCCCGATTTAATTTTGACGCATCTGTTTTGGGGTTAAGCCCCCTCAAGGGGGCGGGTAGGTATTGATAGGATTTAAAATCCTGACAGTTTGCTTCTGATCTCTACCGCTTAATCTCTATCTTCTAACAGGAAAGGAATTGTTTAAATATATGAAAAGAGTTGTTATAACAGGAATGGGTGTGGTTTCCCCTGTGGGAAACACCATTGAGGACTTCTGGAACAGTCTTAAAGCGGGAAAACACGGCTTTGAATTTGTAAACGACGTTACGGGCGACGGTTTCGACGTCAAGATCGCAGCAAGGGTAAAGGATTTTTCCTGCGATAAATATGTTGAGAAAAAAGAATCCCGCCGTATGGACAGGTTTACCCAGTTCTCTGTGACGGCGGCTATGGATGCTCTTGCGGACAGCGGTTCGGATTTCAAGGACCTTGACCCTTTCCGCGCGGGCGTTATCTTCGGAGTCGGTATCGGCGGTCTTAACCTTACGCTTCAGGAGCATGAAAAGTTCCTTGAAAAGGGCGCGGACAGGATATCCGTTTTTTACGTGCCTATGATGATAGGAAATATGGCTGCGGGAACTATTTCCATGCGTACAGGCTTTAAGGGGGACAACTTCTGTTCCACAACAGCCTGCGCTTCGTCGGCTCATGCTGTAGGCGAGGCTTTCCGCAAGATCAAGGACGGCTACCTTGACGTTTGTATCGCAGGCGGAGCGGAGTCCTGCGTTGGAACCTTTGCGCTGGGCGGCTTCAACAATATGAAAGCTTTGACCCGTTCAGACGACCTTGACAGGTGCTCTATACCTTTCGACGCGGAAAGAAGCGGCTTCGTTCTGGGAGAGGGCTGCGGCGCACTTGTCCTTGAAGAGCTTGAACATGCAAAAGCGCGCGGAGCAAAGATTTACGCCGAGGTTGCGGGTTACGGCGCTACCTGCGATGCTTATCATATGACTTCCCCCTCCCCCGAGGGAGACGCAGCTGCAAGAGGCATGATAAACGCCTTTAGCGAAGCGGGTCTCAAAGCGGAGGATATCGACTACATCAACGCTCACGGAACGTCCACTGGTCTTAACGATAAGTACGAGACAAAGGCTGTCAAAAAGGCTCTGGGCGAGGAAGCGGCAAGAAAGACCGTGATAAATTCCACCAAGTCCATGATCGGTCATCTTCTGGGTGCCGCGGGAGCAGTGGAATTTATCACCTGTGTAAAGGAGGTCCAGGAGGGCTTTATTCACAAAACAGTGGGACTTCGGGAGTCGGAAGAGGAACTGGACCTGAACTACTGCAAAGAAAGCTACAGAGAGGATGTAC
>CAMWRN010000229.1 GCA_947176675.1 uncultured Clostridia bacterium
GAGAAAAGATTTGCCGCAAAAGGCTTAGACAAGGTGGAGTAGTCATTGGACAGGCTTATCAGCGGACGTATCAACGACGCGGTGATTCTGGCGAGAGCCGATCCCGAAACGCTTACCGAAGAGGATATCCGCAGACTCGACCTTTACAACGTTTCGGAGCTTAAATTCGGAAAAGGTGTTTGCGAGATAAAATTCGCGGACAGGCTCAAGGCTATTGAGAAGCTTCACGAGATACGCAGCAGTATGGCTGCCGACGGTGAGGCAAAAAGCTTTTTCGATGCGATCGGCAGGGCGGCTGAAATTCCCGAACAGTCAGAAGGCTCGGAACAAGCCCGTCAAAGCGGGAACGTAAATCCTGCTGACTAAAACCGATGAAAAAGGAGTGTGTTTGTTTGGCTAAATTCAAGCGTTTTTCGGCAAAGCAGAAAACTGTTCTCACATGGTGGAAATCGGAGCGGTACAAAAAATGCGACGCGGTAATATGCGACGGCGCAGTCAGGAGCGGCAAGACGCTGTGTATGTCCCTTTCCTTTGCAGCTTGGGCAACGGCAAATTTTAACGGCGGGAACTTCGCGATTTGCGGTAAGACTATTACGTCCGTAAAAAGAAATCTTGCCGTCCCCCTTTTATCCGCTTTGCGGGGACTTGGTTTTTCTTGCGTAGAAAAGATCAGCGGAGGCTATGCCGACATAAGCGCAGGCGGCAGAACAAACCGCTTCTACTTTTTCGGCGGACGGGACGAAAGCTCTGCTGCACTCATTCAAGGTATCACCCTTTGCGGTGCGCTTCTGGACGAGGTGGCTCTCATGCCGCGCTCCTTTGTGGAGCAGGCAGTTGCAAGGTGCTCAGTCGAAAACTCGAAGCTCTGGTTCAGCTGCAATCCTTCTTATCCCTACCACTGGTTCTACAGGGAATGGATACTGAAAGCGCGTGAGAAAAACGTGCTGTACCTGCACTTCACTATGGACGACAACCCTTCTCTTTCGGACGAGGTGAGGGAACGGTACAGACGGCTTTATTCGGGCGTTTTTTACGAAAGGTTCATTCTGGGGAAATGGATAGCTGCTGAGGGTTTGGTGTACCCGATGTTCTCGGAGGAAAAGCATGTTGCAAAGCCGCTTCCCGAAAGCTTCGAGAAGTACGCGGTCTCCTGCGATTACGGAACGGTAAACCCGTCTTCGTTCGGACTTTGGGGCAAATGCGGAAAGGTATGGTACAGAATAAGCGAATATTACTACAGCTCAAAGCGGGAGGGAATGTCCCGTACTGACGAGGAGCATTACGAGGGGCTTCGTAAGCTTATAGGCGGCAGGCGGGTCTTAGGCGTTATTGTAGACCCGTCTGCGGCTTCATTTATTGAATGTATCCGCCGTCATGGGGAGTTTCCCGTTTTTCCCGCAAAAAACGATGTGGTTTCCGGCATAAGGAGATGTTCCGACGCTTTGCGGGACGGTAAGCTTATGTTCGGCGAGAGCTGCACCGACACTTTAAGGGAGTTTTCTTTGTACCGCTGGGACGAAAGCCGCGGCGGTGATGTTCCCATCAAGGAAAACGACCATGCTATGGACGATATGCGTTATTTTGTGACAAGCGCCTTTTTCCGCGATGAGAGCGGCGGTTTCTGGGCAAGTGCTGTTACTCGAAGTTGAAAATTACTAAAATATTACAGAAAGGAGAGAAAAAATGAACGTAATAAAAAGGCTCATGAGCCGCAGGGCAGACCCGAATTTGAATTTTTCTGATTCGGCGATATCAAGCGGAAGGTTCTCCGCAGACGGCGTCAATCTGCTTACGCTTCAGCCGTCTGCGGTGGAAGAGCATAGTCTTTATGACAATCTTCGTTACTCCGTTCCGATCGTGGACGCGGCTTTGCAGAAGATCATACGGCTCACGGGCAGCTTTAAAGTGAAATGCTCCGACCCTCGGTGGCAAGAGGAGCTTGACAGATTCACGGAGGAAGTTCCCGTGGGTACGGGAGGAACGTCACTGTATGCTTTTACGGACGCGTTTCTGGACAGTCTGCTGACATACGGTTCGGCGGCGGGAGAGATGATAGTCGATCCCGACACGGGCAATGTGTTGGGACTTGTACCTATATGCGTGGGGAAATTCCTATGCAAAGCTGGGGAAAATCCCTGCGACAGGATTTATTTCAGGCGTGAAGACGAAAAATGGATACCTGTGAAAAATCCTCGGTTTGTGGTGTACAGCGCCCTGAATCCCTCGGCGCACTGTCCCAACGGACAGTCGGTGCTGCGGGGGCTGCCATGCATTTCGGCGGTGCTGATGAGGGTCTACGAGTGTATAGGTCAGAATTTCGACCGCGTGGGAAACGTGCGGTATGCCGTTACCTACAAGCCCTCGGACAGCGGTGAAATGGCTTTCGCCAAGGAACGCGCTCAGCAGATCGCCAAAGAATGGAGCGACGGCATGAACGCTATGCGCTGCGGCGAGGTAAGGGACTTTGTGGCGGTAGGAGACGTAGATATCAAAGTTATCGGCGCGGATAACCAGATAATCGATACGGAGATACCCGTCCGTCAGCTTATGGAGCAAATAATTGCAAAGCTGTCCGTTCCGCCGTTTCTGCTGGGACTTACATGGTCCTCCACGGAAAGAATGTCATCGCAGCAAGCAGACATTCTCACATCGGAGCTTGAATACTACCGCAGACAGCTTACGCCTGTGATACGGCAGATATGCCAAGTGTGGCTGGAGCTTCTCGGCGGCAGCGGCACGATTTCAGTGGAATGGGACAACATCAATCTTCAGGACGAAGCGGTTCTTGCGGAAGCAAGGCTTCACAACGCTCAGGCGGCTATCCTGGAACGCAAGCTTGAAAATAACAATTTGTAAATTAGAAAGGATATGATACAATATGTATAATACTATTAAAATTGAAAAAGGATTCTACAATCTTTCCGGAAAGACTTTTTCGCAGGCTCTGGAGGCTATTGACCCATCCGAGAACTACACCGACGAGGCTCTCCGTAAAGCAGACGCTTTCGAGCGTCAGCTCAAGCGTTTTGACATCAAGGTCCGCGGCGTGAATGCTGACAAGGTTGACAAGTTCTTCCAGTCCGCTGAGAGCGCGCTGCTTTTCCCCGAATTTGTAAGACGCGCCGTTGAGAGCGGTCTTAACAGCGGCTGCCTTAATAAAATTACTGCGGCTGTAAGCATTACTGACGGTATCGACTGCCGCGGCATAGTTCTTACTGACGGTACACAGGAGTACACCGAAACGACCGCAGTCGGCGCGGAGCTGCCCGAGAGCAGCATTACGCTTTCCTCAGAGGTCATCGCTCTTAAAAAGTACGGCAGACTTATCAACGCTCCTTACGAGGCTGTCAGACAGCAGAGACTGGACGTTTTCGCCGCAGCTCTCAGGGCAGTGGGCGCAAAGCTTGCCAAAGCTATCGAGAGCGCGGCTGTAGCGACTCTTACCGCAAGCGGTGATTCTGTTGCTATGAGCGGCGGCACATTTAATTACGCCGAACTGGCGGCTTTCTGGGGCAATTTCAAGAGCTGCAACATGAACGCTATCCTTTGCTCCCCTGCTGCTGCGGCGAAAATTCTCGCTTTCGATGAGATGAATAAGACTGTTACCACAGGAGGCTGCAATACCGTTACTCCTTTCGGCGCGGAAATCGTTGTGTCCCCTGCCGTTGACGACAATACCGTTATCGGTCTGGACAAGACCTGCGCGCTTGAAATGATCCGCGGCGGCGAGGTCTCTGTGGACGTGGACAAGCTTATCTCCAAGCTTTCCGACGGCGCGGCTGTTGCGGTCAACGTTGGCTTCTCCGTTATTTCCTCAGACGCTGTAAAGACTCTTGCAATAGCATAAAATTCACGGACGAGCTGTCCTCTGCCTTTTATGGCGGAGGACGGAACACGTCCTATTCTGAAAAGGAGTGATATAATGGAAAACACAAACGAAAATGCGGCAATGCTTGAAAAGCTCAATCAATTCACACGCCGCGAGCATACCGCCGACGAGGTATATATTTTCACCGTGACTCTGTGCGACAACGAGATTGACCGCGACAACGAGAGATTTACCCGTGAGTCCCTTGAGTCTATGGCGGAAAAATTTATCGGCGTGACGGGTATATTCGACCACGACCCCAAGGGCGGCAACCAGACCGCGCGGATCTTCTCAACAGAGGTCGTCGAGGAGGAGCACGAAAACTCTGTCGGCGAAAAGTATGCTTACCTTAAAGGATACGCATATATGGTGCGTAAAAGCTCAACACCCGAC
>CAMWRN010000230.1 GCA_947176675.1 uncultured Clostridia bacterium
CAATGCCCTCAAACTACAACCGTATTCCCAAGCCGCCGGTAGTTATGGTTAGGGACGGTGCTTCAAGGGTCGTTGTCAAGAGAGAAACTCTTGAAGATATTGTCAGAAATGATGTGTGAGAGCGGTACGAGTATGATCGAAATAAAAAAATGGATAGATAATTTTTCCGAAGTGTTGCAAAAAACTTTTGGAACACATGTATGGTTTGTTGGCTTGCAGGGCAGCTACGGACGTGGAGAAGCCACAGAAGCAAGCGATATAGACCTTGTGGTAATACTGGACGAGGTATCTCCCGAGGATATTCGGGCATACAGTAAAATGCTGGACGGACTCCCGAACCGTGACCTTGTTTGCGGATTTTTCAGCGGCAGGGACGAGCTGCTTATGTGGGAGCCGTCCGATCTGTTCCAGTTTTTCTATGATACTACTTCTATTCAAGGTAGTCTTGACGAGCTATTGCAGTATATCGACAAGTCTGCCGTAGACCGCTCGGTCAGGATAGGGGCATGCAATATCTATCACGCCTGTGTTCACAATATGCTGTATGAGAAAAGCGAGGACATTCTCCGCGGTCTCTATAAGTCCGCTTCGTTTACGGTACAGGCGGTATGGTTCAGACAAACTGGCAGGTATGTGAGACTTCAAAAGGAACTGCTTGATATTGCTGCTCCAGATGAACGGGAGATAGTCGGAACTTTCCTGCATCTGAAAAACGGCGGCGCGGCTGACTTTGAAAAAATGTCGGACATGCTGTTTCTGTGGTTAAAAAAACTGATATGTTCAAAGTAAAAAAACTCTTTACTTTTTCACTATAATATGTTAAAATAATCTTAGGCAAGCTTCCTTGCTGTTATCTTATCCTGATTTGCTGTCAAATCAGTATTACAACAAGAAAGGAACATTTTATTATGAATAACAAGCTTAAAGACGAACATATGGACGCGCTTTTCAAGGCTATTCTCACGCTTGAAAATACCGAGGAGTGCTATAAGTTTTTTGAGGATCTTTGCACTGTTCTTGAGCTGAAGGCTATGTCCCAGAGAATGCAGGTGGCAACAATGCTGGTGCAGAAAAGAGTTTACAGCGATATCGTTGCCGAGACAGGTGCAAGCACAGCTACTATCAGCCGCGTGAACAGAACGCTCAACTACGGCAGCGACGGCTACGCGCTTGTGTTTGACCGAATGAAGGAAGAATCGGGAGAATGAGCGGGTATCACTGCTTTGCTTGGTTTTACGACATACTTACTGAAAATATTTCATATCGCGAAAGAGCAGGATATTTTGATGCGCTTGTGAAAAAACACGGCGGCAGAAAAAATATTCTGCTTGACCTTGCCTGCGGTACAGGAAGTCTGTCTGAGGAGTTCAGCGCAATGGGATACGACGTTATCGGCGTGGACAGCTCCGAGGAAATGCTGAATGCTGCTCTTGACAAAAAGTTTGAAAGCGGACACAATATCCAGTACCTTTGTCAGGATATGACAAAGCTTGATATGTTTGGCACGATAGACGTTACCGTATGCGCGCTTGACGGTATCAACCACCTGTCCGGCCTTGCCGATATCGAAAAGACATTTGAGCGGGTCTCACTGTTCTGCGAACCCGAGGGGCTGTTTCTTTTCGATTTGAACACTCCTCATAAGCACCGAAATATTTTGGGAAACAACACTTTTGTTTACGATTTCGATGATGTTTACTGCGTGTGGCAGAATTGCTACAGCGAAGAGGATAACCGTGTGGATATGTCCCTTGACTTCTTTGAGCGGGGAGAAAACGGTTTATTTAGGCGCTATGAGGACGGTTTTTCCGAGATAGCTTTTGATGAGGATATTATCGACAGGCTTCTTGAAAAGTGTGGGTTTGAGATAGTTGGGAAGTATGATTACGACTCATTTGACCCGCCGAGAGCGGATAGCGAGAAGTTGGTGTATGTGGCTAAAAAGACAATGGATGATAAATCGTGACATTCGGAGGAGCGGATAACATTGGATCGTCAGCAGATATTTGATTTTGTGAATCGGCAGTACGGTACGGAACCGGAATATTTGTGGAAAAAGTATCCCAATTATGCTGTATTGCGGAACAGCGCAGGCAAGTGGTACGGAGTTGTAGTGGATGTGCCTAAAAACAAGCTCGGCCTCGACGGCGAAGAAACGGTGGATATTCTGGACGTTAAATGTGATCCGCTGCTTATCGGTTCATTGTGTATGCAGCTGGGCTTTTTGCCTGCGTACCATATGAACAAGGAAAACTGGATAGGCATTATGCTTGACGGCTCGGTTGATGATGAGCAGATAAAAAATCTTCTCGATATGAGTTATAACCTAACAATGCCAAAGTTAAAACGCGCCGTAAAGCAGCCGAAATTATAAACTGAAACAGGAAGTAAAGTTATGTCAAGAATAGTCAGAACAATTTCAAAGGACGCGTCTGTGGTAGCTTCGGCAATAGACGCGCTGGATATGGTGTCCGAGATCGAAAGGATACACAAGCCGTCGGCAGTGGTGACAGCCGCTCTGGGCAGGCTTTCAATTGCCGCTTCCCTGATAGGCAACGGCTTAAAGGGCGAGAATGATTCGGTTACAATACGCATGAACGGCGGAGGTGCAACGGGTGTTCTTATTGCTGTTTCGGACAGCATGGGAAACGTCAAATCCTATGTGGGAAATCCCATAGTGGAGCTTCCGCTTAACAGGTACGGAAAACTGGACGTTTCTGGTGCGGTCGGAAAAGACGGCACTCTTTCCGTGGTAAAGGATTTAGGTTTGAAAGAGCCTTATGTTGGACAAGTTCCCATTGTATCGGGAGAGATAGCAGAGGATATTGCAAGCTATTTTGCGGTAAGCGAACAAATTCCTACGGTGTGCGGACTTGGCGTACTGGTGAATCCCGACCTTACAGTAAGAGCAGCGGGAGGATATCTGATACAGCTCCTGCCATTTGCCGATGAAAGCTGCATAGACGTACTTGAAGCTAATGTAAACAAGCTTCCGCCGGTGACGGCAATGCTTGATTCGGGAATGTCCGCGGAGGACATTGCCAAAAGCGTTCTGGAAGGACTTGAACCTGAGGTCATGGATTCCTTTGAGGTAAGCTATAAATGCGACTGCTGCAAGGAGCGGGTCGAACGCGCGTTGATAAGTCTCGGAAGAGAGGAGCTTGTCAAAATGGCGGAGGAGCAGGAGTCCACTGAGGTATGCTGTCACTTCTGCGACAAGAAGTATGTCTTTTCAAAGGACGAGATAATTACCCTCAGCAAAAGATAACTGAAAAATAAAAACGGCGGATGCAACGTCCCGCTGCCATATAGAAGTATTTTAGTTTGAGAAAGGTGCTGCGTAGAAATCCTACGCAGCCTTTCCTTTTTTGTCATACTCCCTGTTGTCAGCAATCGCCGTAGAAACCGCAATATTAAACCGATAGTAAATGTCAATCTGCTGTACCCTGTGTCCGCTGGACTTGTCTGGAGCGTGAACCACAATCCGTTCAATAAGTTCGTGCATAATTTCGGGAGTAAGCTCCGTAATTTCGGTATATTTCCGAACAATCTCTAAAAATTGAGAAGTGTCCGCCGATTTTTGCTCCTTGACTTCAATAGCCGCCGATAACTCGGAAATTTTAGCTTTGAGTTCCGCCTGTTCGTCTTCATAGCCTTTGGACATCATCTCAAACCGCTCGTCGGAAATCTTCCCCGAAACATTATCCTCGTAAAGACGGGTGAAAAGCTTATCCAGTTCCGCAACACGCTTTTCGTACTGTCTAACCAGCTTCTTAGCCTTTTTCAGTTCGTTTTCCTGCGACTGTACAGAATTTTCCATAGCCGCGCGGATAAACTCGTCCTCATTATTATGTACGGTTTCAAGAAGCTTGTTAAGTTCCGAAACAACGATTTTTGTCAAAACCGATGTTCTGATGTAATGCGCCGAACAATCATTAACGTCCTTTGCATATGCCGAACATTTCAAATGCTCCTGCTCGTCAGTCAAACACCTTGAACGGCAAAGGTATAATTTCGCTCCGCAGTCCGCGCAGTAAACCATTCCAGAAAATGGATTGATTTCACCGCATTTCTGAATTTTACGCTTGTTCTTTCGCAACTCTTGTACCAAATCAAAATCCTGCTGTGAAATTATAGCCTCGTGAGTATTCTCAAAAACGCCCCAGTCATCTTTTGAGTTTTTAATCGTTTTGGGACACTTATACGACTTTTGGTGCGTTTTAAAATTC
>CAMWRN010000231.1 GCA_947176675.1 uncultured Clostridia bacterium
GCATAGAAATAGAACGTGACAAAAACGGCAATATAACGGGCGTTAAAAAGCTTACCGCAAAGGAAATTGAAAAATATTTCGGAGACGGCGTGGACTGATAAAAGGAGCGTTTGATATGTCAAAAGCAAGGCTGGAACTTGTTCCGCCAACTGAGAAATACGAAAGTCAGGTAATGTCCTTTAAAACCGAAATGTTGGACAGCGGCGACGACTTTGATGGCTGCGCGGGACTTGAAAATACTGAAAGCTACGGCGAATGGCTTAATTTTGAGGAACGGCTCAAAAAGATGTACGGCGATGGGTACGTCCCCTCGGAGGTGTATCTGGCGGTTCGGAAAAGCGACGGCGCGGTGGTGGGAATTATTGATTACCGCACCCGTCTGTCGGATTTTTTGCTCAAATTCGGAGGGAATATCGGGTACTCCGTCCGACCCTCGGAGCGGCGCAAGGGTTACGCAAAAGAAATGCTGGGACTGCTTCTTGAACGGTGCAGTGAAGCGGGCACGGACAGGGTTCTTGTCTGCTGCGACAAAGAGAACGAAGTCTCCGCAAAGACAATTATCAGCAACGGCGGAGTATTGGAAAATGAGGTCACGGATACTGTCGGTCTGACACAATCGGAGGAGGGTATCATTCAGCGGTATTGGATAGATTTATTTTAAAAAGCCATAAAAAAACGATTGACAAGCAGGCTGATATGTGGTAAAGTTAGTTATACGTGGAAACGATTACTCTCGAAAGGATTTTTTACTATGGAAAAAATTTTCGGCGTTCATATGGGAGCAGCAAAATGCTCTCTTGACTTGGGCGACGGCTCTGAGCGCGGCGAGTACGTCAATCAGGACTACATTCTCCAAACCCTCGGCAGACCCCACCGCAGCATAAGCCTGATGTACTGCTACTACCCTCTTGACAAGGAGTGGCCCGGCAGGATCTCTGAGGTCATGAAAGACGCAAACGTGTCCTTTCAGTGGGACTACCCTTATGACGATTACTTTACCTACAAGGGCGGTCTGAACGGCACTGCCGACGATGAGCCTTTCACCTGCATGAGAGACGTTCGCCGTCACGGTCAGGACGTTACTCTTACGCTTACTATCGATCCGACTCTTACGGACGATTACCTTATTGCTATCGCAAAGGATCTGCGTCCTTTCGGAAGAATGATGCTCCGTATCAACCACGAGGCAACGGGAGACTGGTTCTCGTTTACAAAACGCACTACCTATCAGGGCGTTGCGGATTTCTTTGTGAAGTTCAGCAAGATCATTCACGAATACGCTCCGAATGTTAAGACTATAATTTGTATCGGCGGCGTTGAGCACCCCGAGGTCAGCAACGAGATCGAAAAGGAAAAGGAGTTCGCACAGTGTATCCCCGAGGCGGATATATGGTCGGTGGACAAATATATGTCTCTTCACTGGGGCTGGCCCTTTGACGTTGCGGAGCCCGGCGGAGGAAATTATTCCCGCAGCAAGGTAAGAGACGTTTACAATCTGACAAAGCTCAGCTTCAACCGCTTCAAGGAGCTTAACGGCGGTGTGGCAAAGCCTATGGTAATGTCCGAATTTAACGCCGACGGCGACGTTACGGGTCCATACGATCAGGCAGAAATGGTAAAGGAATTCTGCGATATTATGGAGGAGGACAACGCCGACTGGTTCAGCGGGTTCACCTTCTATCAGTTCCGCGACAGGGGACGTCTCGGTCTGGAAATTCAGGATCCCAACAATGCTGACGTGGGTATACCCCAGCCTGTTATGAATACTTACAAAGAAATTATCCACAGCGAACGTTTCCTTCCGGAGCTGAAGCAGGAGACCGAAATAAGCCTGCCCGTAACGCTCCGCTGGGGCGGCTCGGAGGACGCGGAGGGTATTGCTATCCCCGTTAAGTTTGAGAAAAATCCCCACTTCTGCGAGCTTTATTTTGACGAGGACGACGAGAGCAACTACATGATAGAAATTAACGGCAGATGGTTCTACAAATCGCCGAAAGCAAAGGTCATTGACCTTATGAGTGCGTTCTACGAGAAGCCTCTGAGCGGTGCGGCGGAAATGACCATAAAGCTTTTCGCTCCTCCCGCAAGCGGCGAGAACGATCCCTCGCAGGGCGAGGATTGGGCGGAGAACTATTACTATACGGTGAAGAAGCTGCCTAAGGTACGTATTTTATGCGAGCCTGTTGAGCTGTAAAAAGCAGATGCCCGTACAGGTCTTGTACAACAATATAATAAATTGTTCTTACTCGGTAGGGACATCAGTTTGTAAAACACCCCCTAATTCTTTTTGGTGAATTAGGGGGTGTTTTTATGAATATCAATAAATATTAATAACCTCACTACGGAAAACTTTACGCTCCCCGACTCGTTTAAGCTGCGGACCACATCAACAAGAAATTCACTATGCTTGTACCGCTTATTCCTGTTGGTTTTGAGTGCCTCAAACTTTTAGAACGTGCTGTTCCCGCTGTATATTTGAGATTCCGTCATAATTGTTAAATTCCTTTTATTGATTGGTTATTCGCTTATTTATTCCGCAAGAATTTTTTTGATCTCCTCGGAAAGCTTCGAGGCTGCTTTGTCATGAGTGGTTATGGACGGGTGCCAGTCGGCGGAATAGCCGTCGTCGGGGGACTGCACGTCAAACTTCATGGTGTAGACGTTCTTGTCGCCTGTTTCAGCTGTATAGTCGTCGGCAGCCTTCTGAACGTACTCGAAAAGTCTGTCTCCCATTACTCCGAGAGTGCAAAGTATCTTTGCGTCGGGATTTTTCTCGCGGATAGTTTTGAGGAAATTCACATATTCGGCAGCGTACTCCTCCTGACGGTCGGGTTCGGACTTTGTATAGCTGTCATCGTTAGTACCGAGATTTATTACAACAACGTCCGGCTGACGGCCGCTGAAATCCCAGTCAATGTTGGCGGGGACGAAGCTTCCGTTCGGCGACCAGGAAAATCCCAGCTTTGTGTAGTACTGAGGCACTGTCTGAGCGGAGACCTTTTTATCATTGCTTGAATAACCTGAAATAATTCCGTAGCCGCTGAAAGATACCATGCTGTAGTCCGCGTCAAGAGCCTGAGCGGTCTTGTAAGCGTAAGCCTTGGTAACGTCCTCGGTCTTGGTGGAGAAGTTATGCTCCTTGACGGGATCGTCTGCGCCGTATCCGCAGGTTATGGAGTCGCCGACAAACTCAATGAACAGATCCTTGTCAGCAGTTGGCTTGATAGCGCTTCCCGTTACCTTTATGTCGCCTATGGCAATTGTGGACATGGGCGATTCGGACAGCTTAACGATGGAGACGGTAACGTCCTGCGGGGTATCGCTCTCAAAAACGTCGTAGCTTTCCCTAAGATTGTCAACCATGTCGTCTATAACGCGCTCTCCATTTACATAAATTCCTACGCGAGCCTGATTGTCAGCCGCAGAAGCGTTCATAGCATTTGAGTCGCCGTTTACATTTACAGTACATTTTGTTCCCGTAAAGGAAAATTCCGCTCCGGTACCCGAAAGTGCACAATAGAGCTTGTCCTCGTTAAAATATGTACGTCCGAGAAGCTTTACGTTCTCGGCAGTGGCTTTGTAAGTTGTTTCTGTGTTCATATCGTGTACCTCCGCAGCAGTAGTTGTTTCTGCGGCGTCAGCCTGAACCTTATCGCCGCAAGATGAAAGGGTCAGCAGGCAAATCGCCGCAGTACCCAGAAGAGAAATTATCCGTGATTTTTTCATTTAAATTCTCCTTTCGATATATACCAAAAGTATATTTTATGGTCGGATTTACCCACAGTTTCCGTGGTGACAGCTGTGTCCGCCATCGTTTCCGTGGTTTCCGCAGGAATGCTCCTCGCCGTGATCGTGGTGGGAACACATAACATCGGGATCGTATGACAGCTTACCCGCCGCAAAAGCCGATGCAGCTTCATCCGCATCGCCGGTCACTCCTCCGTAGACGGCTATTCCCGCTTCGGCAAGAGCGGCTTTCGCTCCGCCGCCGATACCTCCGCAGATCAGAGCGTTAACGTCATGTTCTTTTAGAAGTCCGGCAAGCGCGCCGTGACCTGATCCGTTTGAGGAAATAAGCTCACTTCCCGTGATTTTTCCGTCCGAAATATCGTAGATTTTAAAAAATTCGGTATGACCGAAATGCTGAAAGATCTTGCCGAATTCATATGTTACAGCAGCTTTCATTGCAACAGCTCCTTTATAAATGATAATCAGATC
>CAMWRN010000232.1 GCA_947176675.1 uncultured Clostridia bacterium
AATATATTAACCTATAAATCCTAGAAATTCAAGGGTTTTTTAAAATTTTTCATGAAATCAGCAATTTTAACGTACTTTTCGTAAAAATACCCAACAAAAATGTACTAATTATGTAAAAAATTACACCAATAATTATGGAAATAAGTAGTATAATAATGTTTCCTAGGCTTTGCGGCAGCATTTTTTCGGCAAGCAGAGCCCCTGCTCCGCAGATGAGGGAACTGTAACAAATTTTACATAATATGCCATAAATATGTTTTTTATCCGCAGCCGTTGTCTTGATAAGAACATTTACCGCCGGTATGCATATCACCATATAGCACAGCAATGTGGACGCCGCCGCTCCTGCGGTGTTAAGCTCCGGGATTTGTACCAGAAGCAAGTTTCCTGTCAGCTTGACTGCGACCCCGCCGAGCATCAGCTTAACGGGCAGCTCGGGACGTCCCGCCGCCTGAAGCGCGGCAAAAGCCGTTGAGGAAACGCACAGGAACACTACACCAATTCCCAGCACCGACAGTGAAAGGGTACACAGGCTTGTTTCAAGAGGCTTTAAGGGAAACAGCACCTTTAGTATCCTGCCCGAAAGTACACTTATCCCCACGCCCGACGGGAAGGCTGCCAAAGCCGTTGCAAGCAGGGATTTTTCGGTGCATTCACGTATTTTGACCTTGTCTCCCGCCGCAAAGGCTTCCGAAAGATTTGGCAGGATTCCCTTACCGAACATGTTGGTAAATGATGGTATTAAATTAAACACCGTGACTGCAAGTCCCGTAAAGCTTCCGAAAAGGAAGTTGGGAAGCCGTTCGGGAGGTATTCCCGGGGTTATAACCGCAAAATATTCGGGAGAAGCGTAAATAGCTTTGCCGAGGGAACGGTTTATGGTAATAAGGTCGATCAGGGAGGTAAGATTTGTCACCAGTGCGCCTATGGCAACGGGTACGGCGGTTTTCAGCAGGGCGGAAATAATGTTTCTCATGCTGTCGGTGCATCCTGCTCCGCTCGTTGAGGAAAGCTGTTCGCGGGAAAGACCGTCCCCCGTCATCTTGTCGCGGAGAACAAGATAAAGTGTTCCTGCCGCGGTGGAAAGGGTTATTCCCAGAACGGCTGCGGCTGCCGCGATCGGCAGTACAGAGTCTGCTGTCAAACCGAAGTGTCCGCTTATAGCCAATGTTTTTTCGGGATTTTTCAGCGCCCACAGGCAAAGGGCAAGTCCCGCTGCAAGCTTGACAAGTCCCTCAGCTATCTGTGAAAGGGCGGTGGGTATCATGTTTCGCAGACCCTCGTAGTAGCCGCGGTAAACCGACGTTACACAGCCAAAAAATATGGACGGAGCTATCGCCAGTACCGACGGGACGGTTTCTCTTCCTCCCGTAAGCATACAGAACGGATACGCCGCTGCAAGCATGAGCAGGGTAAAGGCAAGTCCGGTGGCGGAGAAAAATAAAAGAGCCGCCGACTTTATTCTGCGGACATTGGCAAAACGTTCCAGAGCGGAATTTTCCGCGGTGACTTTTGCAACGGCGGCGGGAAGTCCCGTTACGGATACTGCGTAGACTGTCATGAATATTCCGTAGGCGGAGGAAAAATATCCCATGCCCTCGCCGCCAAGCATATTTGCCAGCGGTATTCGGAAAACAGCCCCCATAAGCTTTGTCACAACAGCGGATAAAATAAGTATTGCCGAGCTTTCCAGAAAGCTTTGTTTTTTCACCGGATCGTCCCTTTCAATTTTTTTCTAAATTTTATGTTGATTGACGGACAAATATGTGTTATAATATATAAGTATGGTAAATTTCAACAGATTACTGTTTGTTACAGGAGGTACTTAATAATATGAACTATTCATTCTCTGATAAGGTAACCGGTCTCAAGGCCTCGGCTATTCGTGAGATACTTAAATTTACGGCGTTTCCCGACGTTATTTCCTTTGCTGCGGGAAATCCCTCGCCCGAAGCTTTCCCCACGGAGGCGGTAAAGGAGATAACCGAACGCACGCTTACGGAAAATCCTGTAGCCGCTTTGCAGTACAGTATTACGGAGGGTTACACGCCGCTTAGAGACACGCTGAAAAAGCGTCTGTTAGCTCAGAACAGCTATAACGCTGATATTGACGATCTTATTATAACTTCGGGCGGTCAGCAGGGCAACGAGCTTTCCTGCAAGGTATTTCTCAACGAGGGGGATACCCTTATCTGCGAATCGCCGTCCTTTATCGGAAGTCTCAACTCTTTCAAGTCCTATAACGTAAACCTTGTGGGCGTTGAAATGGACGGCGAGGGCATCGATCTTGAAAAGCTGGAGGCTGCCGTCAAGTCCAACAAAAACGTGAAGATAATCTATCTTATCCCGAATTTCCAGAATCCTACTGGAAAATGTATGTCATATGAGCGGAGGAAAGAGGTCTACAAGCTTGCCCAAAAGTATGATGTGATGATACTGGAGGACAATCCCTACGGCGAGATACGCTTTGAGGGGGAGAATATTCCCTCGGTAAAGTCTCTGGATACCGACGGCAGAGTTATCTATGTGGGAAGCTTTTCCAAAATACTTGCTCCAGGTATACGTGTGGGATTTGTTTCCGCGCCAAAGGACGTTATTCAGAAGATTGTTGTATGCAAGCAGGTGGCGGACGTTCATACGAATATTCTTGCGCAGATCATTGCGGACGAGTTCCTCAATAAGTACGATATTGAAGCGCATCTGGAAAAAATACGGGGCATTTACCGCGCTAAATGCGGACTTATGCTGTCCGAGATCGAAAAGAATTTCTCAAAGAAAATTTCCGTTACACACCCTCAGGGAGGACTGTTCATATGGGCGACTCTTCCCGCCGACTGCGACATGATGGGATTCTGCAAAAAGGCTGTAGAAGCTAAGGTGGCGGTAGTTCCCGGAAACGCTTTCACAGTTCACGAGGACGACCCCACAAGCAGCTTCAGACTGAATTTCTCCACGCCTGCTGACGAGCAGCTTGTAAAGGGCTGCGAGATACTGGGTAAAATGTCCAGAGAGATGTTTGATTAAGATAAAAATGAATTCGGAGGATATTATTATGGAAGAAAGAAAGAAGATAATTTTCAGCGGTATACAGCCTACCGGTACTTTTACGCTGGGCAACTATATAGGTGCGGTGTCACGCTGGGGCGCGCTCCAGGACGAGTACGACTGCATTTACTCCATTGTGGATATGCACGCGATAACCGTAAGGCAGGATCCTGTAAAGCTTCGTCAGCAGACCTTGCAGTCCTATGCACTGCTGCTGGCCTGCGGTATCGATCCCGAACGGTCGATAGTGTTCATTCAGAGCCACGTCAGAAGCCACGCGGAGCTTAACTGGATACTTGCCTGCTCCACACAGTACGGCGAGCTTACCAGAATGACCCAGTTCAAGGACAAGTCCGCAAAGCACCCCGACGACGTAAACGCTGGACTTTTTACCTATCCTGTGCTTATGGCGGCGGATATCCTTGCCTACAAGGCTGACCTTGTTCCGGTGGGTATCGACCAGAAGCAGCACGTTGAGCTGGCAAGAAATATCGCTCAGCGGTTCAACGGCAAGTACGGCGACTTTTTCACAGTTCCCGAGCCGTTTATTTCCGAGACGGGCGCAAAGGTCATGTCATTGCAGGAGCCCACGAAGAAAATGTCAAAATCCGACGAAAATCCGAATGCGTGTATCTATATCCTTGACGAACCCGATGTGATAGTACGCAAGTTCAAAAGAGCGGTCACGGACAGCGAGGCAGAGGTGCGCTTTGCCGAGGGAAAGGACGGTATCAACAATCTTATGACCATCTACTCGTCGGTAACCGGCAAGTCTTTTGCGGATATTGAAAAGGAGTTTGCCGGCAAGGGCTACGGCGATTTCAAGCTTGCGGTGGGCGAAGCGGTCTCTGATCATCTCAAACCCGTCAGGGAGGAATACGCAAGGCTGCTCGCCGATAAGGAGTATTTGAAAGAGTGCTATACAAAGGGTGCGGAAAAGGCGCTCAGGCTGTCCCGCAAGACCGTCCTGAAAGCATACCGCAAGGTTGGATTTGTAGACTGTGAGTAATATTGTGCGTAATTTTTCCGCTTAAACGTTTAATTGATTTTTTAGACAAAATACAGCGCGTAATTTAAAAAGGCTTGTCGTTTTTGACTATAATAGAATGATAAATAAAAAACTTGTTAATATTTTGTCTAAAAAAGAATAGTCAAATATACTAAATT
>CAMWRN010000233.1 GCA_947176675.1 uncultured Clostridia bacterium
GTGAGGCTAATTTTCCTATCGATTCATTTTAGTTTCTCATTTTTTATATAAGAATTAAATACGTGCGTTTTAGTTTTCAATGATATTGATTTTGCACGGCAGATCAAAATTTAACATTTAAAATTGTTCAAAATGCCAATAGTCTTGAATACAAAAATATGTTATCATTTTATTGGGGATGGCACCCATAACAAAAAAACAGCATGACATATGCTAAAACCGAATATGAAAGTAACAAGGGGGAGGACACCCATGGCAAAAAACGTGATTGTTACAGACGAATTTGATAACCAAATCGGTCTGACGTACCCAAAAAGGGCGCGGGGACTGATAAAAAACGGTCGGGCGGAGTACGTCTCGGACGACCGGATAAGGTTGCTCAAAGGCGCTCATGCTCCGTCCGTGAATAACGAAACGGAGGATTTTAAAATGAGTAATGTTATAAATTTCAACGCCGGAGAGTTTAAATTCGATGAGACTTGCCAGTCAACGGACGGCAATCCCGTAAACGCAGGCAGCAGAATGTTTATTTCCGACTTTAAGGGAGAGAATGTTCAGGTCTTTGAAATTGGCGACTGGCATTGGACATGGTCGCAGATAAAGTGCAACAAGCAGCTTGAACCCAACACCGACTATGTTTTCCGTTTTGCGGTGCAGGGCGGTGTGAACAACACAGGAGACGGGCAGTCTCACTTCATAATAATGCATGACAAGGATTGGGATAACAGACTGGAGTATCCGCTTGAAAGAAGCCGTTTCAAGCCGACGTTAAGCAAAAAGTGTGAGGGCGGTTTCCTGCGGGTCTACGAGATACCCTTTAACAGCGAAAGCGGCAATGTGCGGTTCATTTTCAACGCCCACCATTTTGTGGAAACCATTATGCCCGCCTATGAGCTTGAAGCATATGCGGAGCTTGAAGACCAGACCTACGGTCAGCTTTGGCAAGAAATTCAGGAGCGGAACAATAATTGGGGAAATTTCCACGGTAACGGCGGCTGTACTCTCGACCTTAGCGGAGCGGTGATAAACGACCCCGATATTCTCAACAGGATCATGGATTTGGCTGAAAAAGGCAGCGTTATCGACCTTAGCGGCGCGGTGTTCGACAGCAATGCATAAGATCGGTACGAATTTACTCAAGGCAATGAATAATTTTTAGCGGAACTAAGTCCCCTGATATTTTTCGGGGGACTTTTTCATTTCTGCAAAAAATTTGAAAAAATACTTGCAAAAGGGAAAAAAGTGTGGTATAATATTAAATACTTAACGGATTTATCCGATATATAGGTGTGCGGGCCCTGTGCAACGGAACACCGTGAACCATGTCAGGCGGGGAACCGAGCAGCATTAAGCGGAACGTTTCGTGTGCCGCAGCAAGCCTGCACACCTATGTACCGGATATATTTTATTTTCAGGGTGGTACGCTATGCGTGAAAATTACAACAGACGTCTCCCAAGCCTGTGGGACAGATTTTCCGCCTTTATAGGCAGAGTTCTTCCGTGGGTGGCGGCGCACGTCTTTCTGGGACTTTGCGTAGGAAGCCTGTACGCCATTCGCAGATACGGCGCGGAAAATGCCGAGGTATACTACTTTCCCCCGATAATAGGAGGTGCGGTGGCTGCTGTTTTGGGCGGCTGGGCATATTATTCGTTCGGACGTACCAGGTCTGAGTATGAGATGAACAAGCTGGGGAATTTCGACAGGGCACTGGTTTTCGGCTATTTTTCTGGTTCGGAAGCTAAGCTCCTGCGTGAGGCTGTCATAGATATGCATCTGGCGGATCTTAACGGCGCGCTGGAAAAATTCAGATCGCTGGAGGAAAAAGAGCTTCCCGACGACAAGCGTTCGGTTCTTTGCTTCTATATGGGACGCTGCTACCAGCTTATGGGTTATCCCTCAAACGGCGTGAAGTATTTTCAGGAGGCTCTGGAAAAGGGGTTAAAGCTCAGCGATACATACCTTTTGACGGCACGGTGTCTTACCCAGAACGGCAGATTTGACGACGCTCTGGAGTGTTACAGCGCATTGCTTGAAAAGGACTGCTATTTTGACTTTATCTATACGGATATGGGAATTGCCTGTCTCAAAAAGGGCGACGGCGAAAAGGCTTTGGAATACTTCACTAAGTCGGTTGACGAGGGTAAAAATTATTCCTTTGCGCTGGGAGGTTGTTCACTTGCGTATTTACAGATGAAAGATCTGGATAAAAGCAGGGAATACTACAGTAAAGCCTTGACCTGCAACATGGACGATGTAAACGGTTTTAAGATATTCTATTGCAATATTGCGGAATCGGTTGGACTGCTTGACGATATTGACCCGCAGATGAAGCTTCGTTCGGAAGCGGGAACGGAGCAGGGAGACGAAATTATAAGGTGAGCAAAAAGGAGCGATCAAGATGTATAAGGCGCTGTACAGAAAATACCGTCCGTCAACCTTTGACGACGTTGTTTCCCAGCCCCATATCACAACTACGCTGAGAAATCAGATCGTTTCGGGAAAGACCGCTCACGCTTACCTTTTCACAGGTTCCCGCGGCACGGGCAAAACCACATGTGCAAGAATTCTTGCAAAGGCTTTGAACTGTCTGCACCCAGTAGACGGAAATCCCTGCCTTGAATGCGAGATATGCCGCGACGCAGAGGATAACGCTCTTTCGGATATAATAGAGATAGACGCCGCTTCAAACAACGGTGTGGACGACGTTCGCGACCTGCGGGACGGGGCGGTCTACACCGCAGAAAGGTGCAAATACAGGATCTATATAATCGACGAGGTTCATATGCTCACAAAGGAAGCGTTCAATGCGCTTCTGAAAATTATGGAGGAGCCGCCTCCCCATGTTAAGTTTATTCTTGCGACGACCGAAATACACAAGGTTCTGCCGACTATCCTGTCACGCTGTCAGCGGTATGATTTCCGCAGGATACTTCCAAAGGATATCACCGAGCGGCTTTTGTATGTTGCGGAACAGGAAAAAATTTCATTAGACCCCGAAGCCGCTGAACTTATTGCCAAAACCGCAGACGGCGGAATGAGAGACGCTCTCTCGCTGCTTGATCAGTGTATTGCTTTTTCAGAAAACGTCACCCTCGACATTGTTTCGGGAGCGGCAGGTATCGCGGGACGTGAGCCTGTGTTTGATATACTGGAAGCCGCGGCAGATTGCGACACAGCCAAGGCTATCGGCGTAGTGGACAAGCTTTACGGAATGTCCAAGGATATGCAAAAGCTTTGCGACGAGCTTATTGCTCAGTTCAGAAATATAATGGTGGCAAAGACTGTTCCCGAAAATTTGGATCTGCTTGTGTGCATGCCAAGCGAGCTTGAAAAGATAAAGGCTCTGGCGGAACGGCTGTCAATTGATGAAATCATGCATAAACTGGAAATTCTTCAATTATGCAACGAGCGTATCGCAAGAGTAAGCTCCAAGCGGGTAGAAATGGAAATGTGCCTTATAAAGCTGTGTACGGCTAATATGTCACAGAGTACATCTGCCGGAAGCGGTTCGGCAAACGCCGAGCTGCTGGCTAAAATAGATATGCTTGAACAGCGGCTCATGTCACAGTCCGCGCCTGCTGTTAAGGCTGCGCC
Source organism: uncultured Clostridia bacterium (assembly GCA_947176675.1). Taxonomy (GTDB): domain Bacteria; phylum Bacillota; class Clostridia; order Oscillospirales; family Ruminococcaceae; genus RGIG8773. The sequence goes on from CAMWRN010000233.1 coordinate 3,596, forward strand.
GTATGTTCAGCCTGCGGCACAGACAGTTTCAAAGCCGCAGTATGCCCCGAAGCAGCAGACGGAGACAAGCGACCTGTCCAAAATGAGACCCGAGGACTTTACAAACGAAGATAGGTGGCAGGATATCCTTGAAAAATTTGCGGAGATATGTCCGTCGGTAAACGGTGCGCTGAACGGCTCTTATGCCGTAAAGGGCGGCGGCTATATGCTTATCTATACCGAAAACAGCTTCTTTTTGCAGCTTTTGCGGAATAAGGAAAACGCAGCAAAGCTTCAGGAAGCAATAAGGCTTGTCACGGGAGGAGTTTTCTCAATCAGGGCGAAATGCGTTGCTCCTGCGGAAAACGGCGGGGACAAGCTGCAAAGCGTACTTCAGAAGGCACGGGATAACAATATTCCCGTTGACAGCGAAAGCGTAAAATAACGCAATAATGAAAAATCACCCGAAAGGGTTTGATTATAGTATTAAAAGTTCGCTCACCGTCGGGGCATTTATACTGATTTTTTCTATTCTTTACGATCAAAAATCGGTGTGAAATAAAATCCACAGCGGCGGAGAAAGGTCAAAAAAATGAAAGCAAGATTACCTCAGGGAATGGGCGGAGGA
>CAMWRN010000234.1 GCA_947176675.1 uncultured Clostridia bacterium
ACACTTCTTGTAACAATTAATTTTCCCTTTTTTTATACATTTTGTAAAGACTTATTGTATATTATAAATGTTAATTTTTTCTAAAGCAAAAGTCCGCAGCATATCGTTGTCTGCGGACTTAATTTTTTTAGTAATTCGGCAAGGCAAAATATCATGACAATATGTACACACGTCCCCGCATACCTTGCTTACTCATGCTGACCCTAAGTCAAACTTGGAAAATAGCGATCTTATCGCGCAAAGTGGTAGCCTGAACGTTCAGCTCCTCGCAGCTTGCAGCACTCTCCTGAGCGGTAGCGCTGTTCTGGGAAATAACTTCCGAAATACTGTCGATCTCAGACTTGATAAGCTGCACAGATTCTGCCTGCTTGCCCGTTTGTGTGGCAATACTTTCTATAAGCTCGTTTGTCTCGTTGGTGATCTCGATGACCTGCGACATAGCGTCAGCTGTGCTGTGTGCGATCTGAGATCCGTTGTTTACAGCCTCGATACAGCTTCCGATAAGTACGGACGTGTTGCTTGCAGCCTCCGCAGACTTATTGGCAAGATTGCGCACCTCGTCCGCAACGACCGCAAAGCCTTTTCCTGCCGCTCCTGCCCTTGCAGCTTCCACTGCGGCGTTAAGCGCAAGGATATTTGTCTGGAAAGCAATATCTTCGATAGCTTTGATAATTTTACTGATCTCAGCCGCACTGTTCTCAATATTTGTCATCGCGGACAGCATATGCTCAATCTGTTCATTTTGGCTGTTTACCATGTCTATCGAGTCATTGGACAGTGACTTCGCCTTATCGGCATTATGAGCATTAAGCTGTATATTTTCGGTGATCTCGGCAACGGATGCCGAAAGCTCTTCCGCTGATAGGGACTGACGTGACGTACCTTCCGCAAGGCTTGTCGAGCCGTTAGAAATCATTTGCGAGCCGCTGTAGACTTCGTCCGCCGAAGTGTTTATGCCGTCCACAACATTCCGCATTTGTCTTTTCAGCACTTTGGCAGATTCCGCAATTCCCGCAAAATCGCCCTTGTACTCTATATCCGAGTAATATGCGAAATTACCCTTTGACATCTCTTTCATCATCGTAGAGATGTCGCTCACGTAAACGTTCAAAATTGAAATAGCCGTTGAGATAGACTTGGCAACATCACCTATCTCATTATCTTTAAGTCTGCTTGTAATGCCGCTGTTGTTGCTCAGATTGCCCTGCTCCATCTGACGAGCCATTTGCTTAACCGTGTTGACAGGCGCAACGATCTGTTTGTTTACGAAAACGGTAACGCCTACCGCGGCAATAAACATCATTACGATTCCCGCGATAACGCCTATAAAAATAGCGCGGTTACGGCTTGCAATAACATTATCCATGGGACAGCCCGTAAAGAGCGCACCCTTTATAACACCGTAATCGTCAATGATCGGGGTATAGGTAGCCATATAGTTTTCGCCGAAAAGCTTTGTTTTCTTCTGATATACCTCGCCGTTCTTAACGACCTTGTCGTATATGTCGGAATTCATGGTAGTTCCAATAGCTCTCTGACCGTCCTCGCCCACAAAGGTCGTGGATATACGCAGATTATCGCAGAATATCGTAGCATGGTTTTCCGTCTGCTCATAAACCCCGTCAACCGCCGAAATCTCGTTGTAGGCATAACCCACAATAGCGGTAATACCGTTATTTTTAGCCACGCTGCGGTAATAAAGAGGTACGCCGCTGTCTGTGGAAAGACCGTTCTTGGCAGAACCTATAGCGTTGAAAACGCCCTCCGAAGAAAGCTCGCAGTTGTCGGTCTTCATGGCAATGATGCCGTCGCTGTTAAGGAACAGACCGAAAATGCCGTCCGACTTATTAAGGCTGCTCCACATACCGGCAAGAGCTTCCTTATCGTTATCGTTAACTGCAGCAACGAACGCACTGTCCTCCGTAAAAAGCTTTGCGATCATTTCCGTTTCGGAACATTTTGAAGATATTTCAAAATTTAAAACATTTGAAGCAATACGTGCCGAATCCATAAGGTTATCTGTCTGAGCGTTTGAAAAAACAACGCACAGAAGAACTATGACCGTTGTCATAGCAAGTATAAGCATGAAATTCACTGCAATCATCGTAGACTTACCGATCTTAGACATATTAGACATAGTATATGTTCCTTTCACAAAAAGTCAGAATTGTTATACTATTACAATAAATATAAACAGCAGCGGAACTCAAATGATCGACCGCATACCGAAATTAAAACATAAGTATTTATATTACAATATTTTCTTTAATATTATACAATATTACAACTTTTTTGTCAATAAAAACTTTACAAATAATCCCACGGTCAAAGACAAAATTTGCACCTTTTGTTTATAAAACTTGCACAAAGCTTTTATTTTTACAGTAAAAAGCGGGAACGCTCTCTGAAAAAGCGTTCCCGAAAAAGCTATTAATAATGGTATAATTACTTGCCTACATATTCGCCGTTTTCAATAACAGCTACCATAGCGGACTTGTTAGGTTCACCCTCGGCAGTGAAGCTCATGGAACCTGTTACGCCGTCAACAGTGATCTTTGTCATAGCGTCGATCAGCGCCTCGTTGGAAAGATCGCCGCCTGCTGTTTCGATGGCTGCCTTGAGAACATATACTCCGTCGTATGCGTCAGCCGCAAACTGGTCGGGTGTTGCGTTGTAAGCCTTGTTGTAAGCTTCAACAAAAGACTTTACCTTTTCATTGGAGCTGTTTGCAACGAACGGTGTAAGGAATATTCCGCCCTCAATGTTTGCAGTGTTGCCGTTAAGCTGATTGATGATACCGTCCCAGCCGTCGCAACCAAAGTAAGGAAGCTCAACGCCCACTGTAACAGCCTGCTCGGAAATGTAGCCGAACTCTGTATAGTAGATGGGAAGGAACAGGCAGTCAGCGCCGGAGGACTTGATCTTTGTAAGCTGAGTCTTAAAGTCAACATCTCCGCTTGTAAAGCTTTCGTCTGCGGCAATCGTCATGCCAAGCGCGGCAGCCTGCTCAACAAACGCATCGTGGATACCCTTGCTGTAGTCGGAAGCCACGTCATAGATAATAGCGGGATTACTGAGACCCTGCTCGGAAATGTACTGTGCCATAAGCTTGCCCTGAAGCGGATCTGTAAAGCAGATACGGAAGCTGTTGGAGTTCTTTGTGCAGTCCATAGCAGAGCCGGAAGGAGTGATCTGAAGAATGCCGTCATTAACGGATTCCTCGGAAACCGCAATGCTGCATCCGCTCGTTACAGCACCGAGGATAGCGTTTACTTTGGAGTCCATAAGCTTGTTGTAGGCTGAAACAGATTTTTCCTCGTTGCACTCGTCATCCTCGAAGAGAAGCTCCAGCATCATTCCGTCAATACCGCCCGCAGCGTTGATCTCGTCAACCGCTACCTGAGCGCCCTGCTTAACGGAAATTCCGTAGGAAGCAGCGTCGCCTGTAAGAGGACCGATACCGCCGATCTTGAATGTGCCGCCGGCAGAGGAAACATCGCCGCTGTCGCCTGCCGCACTGTTTCCGCCGTTATTGCCGCCGTCCTGTGCGTCGCCGTCCGAAGAACAGCCTGCAAGGAACGGAACAGTCATGAAGCCTGCAAGAGCCAATGCAAGGATTTTCTTTGATACTTTCATTTTTATTACCCTCCATAATGATTTTTATTTTCACTATAGAAATATGATACTGTCTATTTGACAAAAAGTCAATGGGGAAACACGCCATAATTTACAGAAAAATCGACTTTTGTTTGGTAGGTTTTCACATATTTAAAACTCTTTATTAACAATGTGTGATTACTGTGTAATGATTTTTTGCACAATAAATTATTCATTTTCGGCTGCTGACCGACCGCAAATCAATTGTGACCCACCAAAACTGCACTTCCGAAAAAGCCTTCCGCAAACGGATTGTTTGTGAAAATTCACATAATATTGATTTTTACGTTTCGGAATGTTTGGTTGAAATTTTATAAAAGATGTGCTATAATGTTCCATGAATATAGTATTGCGCCGATTTGCGCATTTATTCGCAGAAAGGACTGTAACAGTATGATAGAAAAAATCAATCTTGCGGATACGTCGTGGAACTTTGCGCTACGATCCAAGGAATAAGGTATTCCCGACATTGCCGCAGGCTTTGACTAAAAGGAAAACATAACCCTACCCTCCACTGTACAGCAGAAAAAAAAGA
>CAMWRN010000235.1 GCA_947176675.1 uncultured Clostridia bacterium
CTATTATTATTTTACACAGCTATTATTTTTTTGCAATGACATTTCATATTTTTATGCTGATATATCATATTATTTTCGAGTAATACACAAATTTTAAACGAAGTGTTCGGATATTGTAAAAATCACTTGAAAAAAAAGCTGTAATGTGCTACAATATTTATATTATGAAAAAATATTGCTTTTTTATTGCTTTTGCCTCGATACTAATTCTTTTGACAGGCTGTCAAAAGGACAGAACCGCTACGGTCATCTATACGGATGTGCCTTCTCCCCTTACCCAAATGACGTTCAGAGAATCACTTCCGCCCGAAACCTACAGCGAATATATGGCAACTTACTCTTCCGATACCGAGACCTCGTCGGGAGGACATTACTTTACGATGATCGGCATTAACGGAATTTACGCCGATACGGGAGTAACTGCTCCGCCTGCCGATTTCGGAGGCGGAATAGGTTCTCTGAGACGGGATACTGCTGTCATTACTACTACAGTACCCGAATCGGTGATCTCCGATGAATCCGAAGAAATAGTTACCTGTGTAACCAACGTCCCCGAAACGGATATTTCCGAATCTTCATCGGAAACAACAGAATCTTCTGAGACCACAGAAACCACTACAGCCTACACGCTTGCACGTCCCAAAGCTGACACGGGGATTTCGGTGAAATCCACAAGAGTTTCCGCCGATACTTCGGCATCTACTAAGCCAAGGACTGATACAACCACTACCGATACCGAAGCATTGAACGAAAGTAAAACATCTGAATAAACAAAAGGAGTTCTTAACAAAATGCCAATCAATATTCCAAACAATCTTCCTGCCTATACCGTACTTAACAACGAAAATATTTTTGTAATGACCGATACCGCTGCCGCACATCAGGATATTCGTCCGTTGCGTATAGCTATCGTAAACCTTATGCCTAAAAAAATCGAGACGGAGACACAGATACTCCGCTTACTATCAAATACACCCATACAGGTCGACATTGAGCTTATCCAGATGGCGAGCCATGTAACAAAAAATACGCCCATCGAACATCTTACAAAGTTTTACAAAACATTTAACGATGTAAGAAACGAACGCTTCGACGGACTTATTATAACGGGCGCTCCCGTTGAGCAGATACCCTTTGAGGAAGTGGACTATTGGAAAGAACTTTGTGAAATTATGGAATGGTCCAAGACAAATGTCTGCTCAGCCATGCACATCTGCTGGGGTGCACAGGCGGGACTATATTTTCACTACGGAATCCCAAAGTACAATCTGCCGCAGAAAATGTTCGGTATCTTTCCGCATAAAGCAGAAGTCTCCAACAATCCTCTTCTCAGGGGATTCGATGAAAAATTCAATATCCCACACTCGCGGCACACCGAAATAAGACGCATGGACGTGGAGAAAGTCAGGGAACTGAAAATCCTTGCCTCCTCGCCAGAATCGGGCATAGCAATAATTTCAGACGAAACAGACCGCCAGTTCTTTATCATGGGACACTTAGAATACGACCGTTTCACCCTTGCGAACGAGTATTTCCGAGACAAAGACAAGGGCTTGCCGATTGAAATACCAAAGCATTATTTTCCTTACAACGACCCGTCCGAACCTCCACATTTTAACTGGCGTTCCCACGCGAACCTATTGTTTTCAAACTGGCTTAATTACTGTGTTTACCAGAAAACGCCATATCATCTTGAAGAACTTGAGCCGCTCGTTTATTGAGCGGCTCAAGTTCTTCATTATTTGCGTCAACACTCAACTCCGATTTTACGCATAAAATTCTTGATAGTGTTAAGCTCAGGGAAAAACAGCACATTGAAAGCCTTGTGACAGTCGGTGACTTCAATGGCATTATTTACAAAGCACATTGACGTTGCATTTGCTCCGCTTATGGAAAGTATCTCCGCCGACGGTGAAGTAACGCTTTCCGGCACAGAGATGTCAACAGTCATGCCCGACATAAGCGCGAAACTGTTGGCATATGCAGCCGATACGATATTTACAGTCTCGCGAATAGCCGAGGTACTCATCTCGTCCATATCTTCCCTTTTTTGTATTGAGGCTCCGGGGAAAAAAGTTTCCGCAAGCCTGTTTATAAAAGCATAAGGAAACACAAAAAGTACCGAGCCCATCATATCTCCGCAAAGCTTAATAAGAAAAGCTTCCGAATCGGCGCTGTGCATATCGGCAATCTTTCCCGCTAATGCAGGAGCAAGTATTTTGACCTGCGGCGTGGAGATATCCGTAGCCGCAGATATCATTTGAGATACGGCAGTGGCGGCATTTCCTGCGCCTATGTTGCATATTTCCTGAAGCACAGATCTGTGCATTTCTTCAAAATCGTTAAAACTGTTCAGTGCCATAAATAAAAGCTGCCTCCATAGTTTTTTATATCCTATGCCCGACCATGCTGTCGGTGTAACTTTAGTGTATAATCACAAGACCGCACAGAAAAACCATTTTTATGTACGGCTGTATACTGATTTAAGAACTGCTCATAAATTAATAAAGCAGTTTGAATAGTTTCTTCTTTTCAATCGCAAATTCGCTTTCGGTGATAACACCGTTATCAAGCATGGATTTAAGCTTCTTAACAGCTGTTTCAAAGTCCTCAAGAGACATATTTTCGGCGTTCACGGAAATGGAAATTTCCGCACGTTCAGCCGATTCCTCCTTATGCTTGATAATATCGGTTTTCGATTCGGGATTATTTTCGGGTACAGAATCAGACTTTTCAGCCAATTTAGCTTCAGGTCTGACTTCTGGCGCCGGTGCTTGCTTGGGAGCAAGTTTCTTTGCGATCTCCCGAGATGGATCAAGTTCCTCGATAGCTGCCGAAACTTTTTTCTCGTGAATCGCTTCAAGCTCGTACTCTTCTCCTATTATAGGAACTGTAAGCTCCTCTATCTTATCGGGATTCTTTTGTATTGTCTCTACGGGCATGGAATTGATCTCTTCCTCATCCGGTTCCTCCGATATCTCATCCATAAACGACGTAACCTGAGACATATCGTCCGCACTGATACCGAGAATATCATCAAGTCCGAGAATATCCTCTACCATAAGAGAATCATTTTTGGGAATCGGTACGGGGTCAGGCGCCGGTTTCTGAGGTATAGGTGTAGAAACCGGCTTTGGAGCAACCGCCAGCGCAGACGCGGTTTCAGTCTTTGAAACCGCTGAAGGTGTAGGCGTAGCCGTTGGCTGAGGTTTGATCATATCTTTATAGCCGCTTGTCATATTTTCAAATTCGTCGTCCTGAGCCCTGCGGCGCGCTTCAAGATCTTTCAGCTTGCGTACGTTTTCAAGATCGTGATTCTGATCGAGCTTGGCATCGTATTCTGCCTTTGCATCGTTGACAGCCTGTACAATTTTTTCCTTATCGCTTTCCTCAAATTTGGGAAGGATTATCCTGCGGCTTGTTTTTCCGTTCGTATTATCGTCTCCGCACTGGATATATATAGGAGCTATCTTATTGCTGTTGTTAATGTATATCTTGGTGATCTCGTCAAAGCTGCAGGTAAATCCCTTATAGACAGGATCTTCCTCGTTTATTCCGGTACGGATGCAAATGAACGCCTTTCCGTATATATGCTGCGGCGTAACTGTAATGTTGATATCCTGCGGCTTTGAGAGCATATTTTCTCTGTACACTGTCTCAAAGTAAGCAAGCTTTTTCTCGCTGTAGATAGCAGCCTGGTTATCAACGATGGCTGTTTGCTTTTCAGGACGGCTGTCAAACTTTTCCTTTCCGTCCTCAATAGCCTTGATAATCTCGTCCTTATTGTTGAAACCGGGTAAAATTATTCTCCGCTGATTCATGACTCCCGTAGAACTGTCGGCGCACTGGACATACACAGGCTGAATCTTATTGTTAAGATTTATGTATACCTTTGTGATAATATCAAAGCTGCATTCAAAATTGGAATAAAACATATCATCTTCTTTAGTGCCTATCTGATCACAGATAAAGGCAGTGCCGTAAATTCCGTCTTCAGTGACAAAAACCTTGATATTCTGCGGTTTTGAGAGTACATTTTCCTTATAAACCGTTTCAAAAGAAGCAAGCATTTTTGCAGTAGAGCTGCTTACCTGATTATCCATTGACAAACACCACTTTCGTATAATATTACGGAACAAACCATATAAACTGATCTATTTATTTTGCCTTCGGCAACTACAGTAATATTA
>CAMWRN010000236.1 GCA_947176675.1 uncultured Clostridia bacterium
AGATGAAATCCTTTCGGCGGCTGCTGAAAAGAAAGAAATTTCCGCTGACGGTATTGCAAGGGCTTTGTCAAATTTGGAGCTTGTTCTGCAAAATTCTCATTTGCTTAAAAATCCCGAAGAAAAGGTAGAGCAAATATCTTTCTTTGACAGCACTCCAAGCAGAAAATCTTCCGACGAAATTGGTTTTTATTCTTCCACTGCCGAAGCTCCGCAGAATAAAAAAGAAAATTCCCCACTGGGGAACGGTGAAACGCAGAAAAAAGAAAAAAGCTTTGCGGAACAGGTGGACGAAAGCTTAAACGGAACATTAAGTCCGTTTACCACAATAAAAATCTGTGATACACCGCAAATTTTATTGGATATCGGCTGTGAGCAGCTTCCTATGCTTTATACTCAAAAACACTTAAAAAATGCGGTTAAACCTTTAGATGAAAAAGAACATCAACACGGATTGACCGTAGACCAAATAAAAAAGCTTCCCGAATTATTGGAAGCTCCTGTTATGGTGTTTGATTCCATTTCCAAAAAAGACAGCTTAGTGGTTGTCACATCGGAATTTGATACAAATGATAATCCGGTTGTGGTAAGCGTAAAGCCAAATGGAAAGGGCAGATATGAAGTTGAGGAAATCAATTCTAATTTTGTCACAAGTGTTTACGGAAGAAATAATTTTATTGATTTTTTCCAAAGAACGCTTGCGCAAGACAATGTTTTATATTTAAACAAAAATAAAAGCCAAGAAATGTTTGAAAGATGGGGAGAACAATACTCCGAATTAACAAACAACCTTAGCTCTGATATTATTATACACCAAAGCAAGAATATTGTCAATACTCCAAAGCAAAAAAATAACGACTATACTATTACAGACAAAAATTACGGTACAGATGGCGGCGCAAAAACACGCTTTGCAAACAATGTTGAGGCTATAAAGCTGCTGAAAACTATTGAAAAAGAAAATCGCCCTGCAACTCCCGATGAACAGGAGGTACTTGCAAAATATGTTGGTTGGGGCGGCATTGCAAACGCTTTTGACAGCAGAAAACCCGACTGGAGCAAGGAGTATACCGAGCTGAAAAATCTACTCACAGACGAGGAATACAGAGCCGCGAGAGCCTCCACAATGAACGCCCATTACACAAGCCCAACAGTTATAAACGCCATTTATTCCGCACTCGATAATATGGGCTTTGATGGCGGCAAAATCATTGAGCCTGCAATGGGTATCGGTAACTTTTTCGGCACAATGCCCGAAAATATCCGCAGCAATTCCGATCTGTACGGAGTAGAGCTTGACAGCATTACGGGACGTATCGCAAAACAGCTTTATCCGTCTGCAAATATTCAAATCAAGGGATATGAAGATACCAATTTTGAAAACGGCAGCTTTGATGTTGCGGTGGGTAACGTTCCGTTCGGCGGCTACAAGCTCAACGATAAAGATTACAACAAGCAGAATTTCTTTATACACGATTACTTTTTTGCAAAAACTCTCGATAAAGTCCGCCCGGGCGGCATTGTGGCTTTTGTAACGTCAAAGGGTACACTGGATAAAGAAAATCCCGAAGTAAGAAAATATCTTGCGGAACGTGCGGAATTCCTCGGCGCGATCCGTCTGCCGAACAACGCCTTTAAATCAAACGCAGGGACGGAAGTCACAAGCGACATCATTTTCCTGCAAAAACGTGAACGCCCCATAAGCATTGAAGCCGATACGCCCGAATGGGTATATAAGGATATGCTGCCCAACGGTATCGCCGTAAATAAGTATTTTGCAGACCACCCCGAAATGATACTCGGCGAAATGGTGGAGGGCAACAAGCTGTACGGCAATCAGACGGACGCTTCTATGTGCGTACCTATCGAGGGCGCAGACCTTGAAGAACAGCTTGCAGCGGCAGTAAAAAACATTACCGGTACATACCAAAAGGCTGAAAAAGAAATCAATGATATTTCCCTACTGGGGAATGCAGACGAGATACCTTGTCCTCCCAATGCACCGAAATACAGCTTTATTGTGCAGGACGATATTTTGTACTATCATAAATCATCGGACACAATGGAAAAATACAATGCTCCCGAAAAAAGCATTGAAAAAATCAAGGCTATGGCGCAGCTACGCGACAGCGTACACAAGCTCCTTGACCTGCAGCTTGACAATACAGACGGGCGTTTTGATAATGCAATACCCGAAGCGCAGACAGCTTTGAACAGACAATATGATGATTTTTCCGAAAAATACGGACTTATCAGTAATGCGGAAAATAAAATGCTTTTCCGCAGCGATAACAGCTACCACCTTATAAAGTCCCTTGAAAGGCTTGACAAGGACGGAAGCTTTATCGGAAAAGCCGATATTTTCAGCAAAATCACGGTCAACCCCAAAACCGTTGTAGACCGCTGCGACAATGCGCAGGACGCGCTTATTCTCTCTCTTTCGGAGAAAATGTGCGTAAATCTTGAATATATGTCGATTCTCACAGGGAAATCGGAAGAAGAACTCATATCGGAGCTTGGAGATAAAATATTCCAAAATCCGCAGAAGTATATGCGTTGGGAAAGTGCGGACGAGTATCTGACTGGAAATATTCGCTCAAAGCTTGCTGCGGCAGAAGCGGCAGGACTTACACGTAATGCGGAGGCTTTACGCGCCGTTATGCCCGAACGCATAGAAGCTTCGGACATTGCCGTCAAGCTCGGTTCTGCTTGGGTAGACCCTGACTATATAAGACAATTTATTGTTGAAACTCTGAAACCCGATTTTGTGACTTCTAAAAATATTGAAGTGACATATATGCCCGCGACAGACAAGTGGAAGGTTGAAGGTTGGCGCAGCGCGTATGAAAATACCCTTGCAAACGAAACATACGGCACGCTTGATATGAACGCATATGAAATAATTGAAAACACCCTTAATATGCAAAAGGCAGAAATCAGGCAGCGTGTGAAAGACGAACATGGTAACTATCTAAGGGATTCAAAGGGCAGATACGTTTATGAAGTCAATCAGCAAAAGACAATGATCGTACAGGCAAAGCAGGACGAGCTGAAAAGAAAATTTTCGGACTGGATTTTTGCAGACCCCGACCGCCGCGAAAAGCTTGTTGATGTTTACAACGAGAAATTCAATTCTGTACGTCTCAGAGAGTACGATGGTTCGCACCTTAATTTTGTTGGAATGTCCTCAGCCATAACCTTAAAGGAACATCAGAAAAACGCCGTTGCAAGGGGACTTTACAGCAATGGAAACACCCTGCTTGCACACGAGGTGGGAGCAGGCAAGACCTTTGAAATGATCGCCATAGCAATGGAGGGGAAACGTCTCGGCTTACACAACAAGTCGCTTATTACCGCTCCGAACGGACTTACGGAGCAGTGGGGAAACGCTTTCCGAACTCTGTACCCAAACGCGAACGTCCTTGTTGCCACAGAAAAGGATTTTAAGAAAGAAAACCGCCGCGACCTTTTTGCAAAAATCGCAACAGGAGACTGGGACGCGGTTGTTATTGGACACTCACAATTCGATATGATACACCTTTCACGCGAACGCGAATTAGAGGTGCTGCACACCGAATTAGACCGTCTTGAAGAGGCTCTCCGCGAAATGGACGATGGCGCAGGAAGAAAAAGCTTTTCCGTAAAACAAATTGAAAAGTCAATAAAAGCCTATGAGGACAAAATAGAAAAACTGCTTGCAAAAGCTCCCGAAGATGATATGCTTTGCTTTGAAAAGCTTGGTATTGACAAGATTTTTGTGGACGAATCGCAGGCGTACAAAAACCTTGATACTCCCACAAAAATGCGTAACGTTTCGGGAATTGGCAGCGGCGGCAGCGGACGTTCTATGCAGCTTCTTATGAAGTGCAAGTATCTTGACGAGCTGACGGGCGGTAAAGGCTGCGTTTTTGCAAGCGGAACGCCAATTTCAAACTCAATGTCGGAAATGTACACGCTTATGCGCTATCTGCAAGCGGACAAGCTTGCGGAGCTTGGCATAAACAGCTTTGACCGTTGGGCTTCAGTATTTGGCGAGACTGTTTCCTCAATGGAGCTTTCACCAGAGGGCAACGGCAAATATCAGATGAAAACGCGCTTTGCGAGATTCCAAAATCTCCCCGAACTGATGAATATTTTCAAGGAGTGCGCTGACATAAAAACAGCGGAAACTCTTGACCTTGACCGTCCC
>CAMWRN010000237.1 GCA_947176675.1 uncultured Clostridia bacterium
GTGGGAAATATCGCTCTTGATTCGGACATGGCGGCAGTCTGATGAGGACGGATAACGGTTGACGGAGGTGAGTTCCTTGGCTGATAACGATAAAGAAGAAAGAGCGTTTCTGCTGCTCAGGTACAAGGAAACCGGCGACAAGGCGCTCAGAAACCGCGTTATTATGGCTTATATGAACATTGTCAAATATGCCGCGCTGTCAACAAGAAATATGTACATTAAGTTCGCGGAGACCGATGACGTTATCAACGAGGCAACGATCGCCCTGATGAGCGCTGTGGACAGCTTCGACCCCCGAAAGGGCGTGAAGTTCGAGACATATGCGTCCATAAAGGTCAGGGGCGCGATCATAGATTTTATCAGAAGACAGGACTTTATCCCACGCGGAATAAGACGGTTCGCAAGGGATTACGATGCAGCTTATTCGGCTCTTTACGAAGAACTGGACAGAGAGCCTGCTGCGGAGGAAATCGCCGAAAGAATGAAGCTTCCAGTGGAAAAACTGGAAAGCTTTACGGCTCAGGCTGCTGCGGCGCAGACCCTTTCCTTTGAGGAAATGGTTATAGACAGCGGTTTTGATATTCCCGAAAAAGCCAACGACGACGGAATGTGGTCGGCAGAGGCGGGTGTCCACAAGCATGAAAAGCTGCAGTATCTTGCCGAAGCGATCAAGTCCCTCAAAGAAAGAGAAAGACTTGTTATTACTCTTTATTATTACGAAAAGCTAAGGTTTTCCGATATAGGAAAGGTCTTGGACGTTTCGGAAAGCCGCGTCTGCCAGATACACTCGCAGGCGGTCCAAAAAATGAAGAAATATCTCGGAGACTATATGAACTGAGAAGGAGGTTTTAGTATGCTCAGAGGTTACTATACCGCGGCAAACGGTATTATCAACGAGCAAAGAATTCTTAACGTCATCACCAATAACCTTGCCAACGCAAAAACGGCAGGTTATAAGGCGGACGAGGCTATCCCCACTACCTTTGCTGAGGAACTGCTGCTTATTAATGGCAGACACAGCAATACGGGTACTATCCGTTACCGCACTATCGACTATACTTATACTAACACAGAGCAGGGTTCATTTGAGAACACGGGTTCCCGTCTTGATATGCTGCTTGTGGGCAATATCTATTTCAACATTGAGGAGCGCAGAACGGGCGAGACTCTGCTTACAAGAAACGGTCAGTTTACAATAAACAGCGAGGGTTATCTTACTCTCGGAACTACGGGCTATGTCCTTGATGAAAACGGGGAGAGAATGCAGCTCGGTACGGCAGATTTTCAGGTAGACCGTTTCGGCGAGCTTACGACTGATGACGGAAGAGTATTTCAGCTTGGACTCAGCTATGTTGCTCCGGAGAGCGATGTGGAAAAGGTTGACGACAACCTTATGAGACCTTACGAGGACGCCCCTATCGGTAATCTGCCGGAGGATTTGATCTATCGTGTAGAGCAGGGCTGGTTCGAGCGGTCGAATGTTGACCTTGCGGAAGAAACTATCGCGGCTATGGACGCGCAGCACGTATTTACAGCGTGCAGCTCCGCCCTTAAAATAGTTAACAGCATGAACCAGCTTGCAGTAAACGAGCTTGCAAGTATTAGCTAATCGGAATTAGGAATAAATTCGGAAAGGAACTGAGGCTATGAGCAATATCGGCTACTATACCGCCGCTTCGGGCGTAATAAGCTACCAGTACGCGATGGACGTTACGGCGAACAACTTGGCAAACGTGAATACCTTTGGATTCAAGGCGTCAAGACCTTCGTTTGCAGACCTTATATACACAGAAAGAAATAACAACAATACTGAAACCCAGTTCGGCCACGGCGTGAGAGTTCAGAAGACCGACATGATGTTTGAGCAGTCCCAGCTTAGGGAAACAGGAAGAATTCTTGACTTTGCGGCTTTAGACGAGGGGTTCTTTGCAGTTCTTACTCCCGAAAATACTGTCAACTACACCAAGGACGGTTCGTTTATAATCACAAGAGAAAGCGAAGCGGACGATGCGCCTTGGGTTTTGTGTAATTCATGGGGCGGATGGGTGCTTGACTATGAGGGCAACCGCATAGAAGTACCGTTCAAGGAGAATGCTCCTGAGGATATTGACGATGTTGCGCTTACTGAAATGATCGGAATTTACAAATTTGAAAATCCTTACGGTCTGGATATGGTGGGAGACAACTACTTTATTGAGACTGCTTCCAGCGGCGCGGCGCAGGCTGACGAAACAGCGGGCAAAAAACAGGGTTGGATCGAAGCTTCCGGTACAAACGTGGCGAATGAGATGTCAAAAGTCATTGAGTATCAGAGAGCATATCAGCTCAACGTCAATATGGTAAAGACTCACGATGAGCTTGAAAATATTATAAATAATCTCAGGAACTGATTTAGAGGAGAGGATACAGTAGTATGATAAAAAATATTGAACAGCTTCAGGATATGCACCTGGATGTTTTGAAGGAGCTGGGAAGTATAGGCTCGGGAAATGCTGCCAGTGCGCTTTCGGCGGTTTTGCAGTGTAATACGGATATAGCGGTTCCGGCTGTAAAGGTACTGGATTTCAGCGATGCGGTGAACTTTCTCGGCGGTCCCGAAAATATTGCGATAGGTATGCTCATAAACATGAGCGGCGATATTACGGGAATGATGCTCTACGTTCTTCAGCATTCTTTTGCAAGCAGAATGACAAAATCTCTTTTCGGTTCGGAAATAGAAAATCTGCTTGAAATGAACGACATGGAAAAATCCTTTATTTCCGAGGTCGGAAATATTATGGGAGGCTCATACATAAATGCGATAGCGGCTCTTACAGGTATGACAATAGATATTTCGGTGCCTGTAATGACTGTGGATATGGTCGGCGCGATATTAAGCGTTCCGGTCATTGAATTCGCACAGGTCGGAAATAAAGCGCTTTTTATTGACGACAGCTTCAAAATAGACGGCGGCGAAATAAAAAGCAATATGATACTTGTTCCCGAGATGGAGTCTCTTGAAACTCTTTTCACAAGACTGGGAGTGAGTATATAATGGCAAACACTGTTACAGTTGGCATTGCGGATTTGAACGTTGTAAAAGCACCCGACACGCTGGTCACATATGCACTTGGTTCATGCGTGGGGATCTGTCTGTACGATCCGGACAAAAAGATCGCGGGACTGGCTCATATTATGCTGCCGTTAAGTACCGAGGCGGCTCAGGGAGTCAATAACAAGCGCAGATACGCTGATACGGGCATAGCGGAGCTTATCCAGAAAATGACTATGCTCGGAGCAAATAAGGCGCGTCTTACAGCTAAAATCGCCGGGGGAGCCCAGATGTTCAGTGTTAGTTCAACGGTATTCAACATCGGCGAGAGAAATGTTGCGGCGGTAAAGAAGGTACTTGCGTCGTACAGAATAAGGATCGTTGCGGAAGAGACAGGCGCAAATTTCGGACGTACTCAGTATTTCCACGGAGACACCGGAATAATGGAAATCCGCGCCGCCACAAGACCGACAAAGATGTATTGACAGTGCAGGCAACGGACGAATTTTATTATGGAGTTAAAAAGGGTATCGTTCCGGATCGGAGCGATACCCTTTAATGCTGTATTTCTACATAAGACAAAGACGCGCATAGTCTTATGTAGCGTCGTTATGCAGACCGAAGCTGATGGACAAGGCGCTGTTGACTCTGGTCATAGCGGTGGGGTCAAGCTCACCCATGCGTTCTTTAAGACGTTTTTTGTCGATGGTTCTGATTTGTTCGAGAAGAACTATGCTGTCTTTCTGGAGACCGCACTTGTCGGCGTTAAGCTCGATGTGGGTGGGCAGCTTGGATTTTTCCCGCTGACTTGTGATAGCAGCGGCGATTACGGTGGGGCTGTGCTTGTTGCCCACATCGTTCTGGACGATCAACACGGGACGTATTCCGCCCTGTTCCGAGCCTACAACCGGACTCAGATCTGCGTAATAAATTTCTCCCCTTTTTACTGACACTTCCATACACTCCTATTTTACCGAGTTGCGGCTGCTTTGGAGCTGCCGCCTTATGGTATTATTGTTGACGGTTTTTGTGAAAATAATCACCGTATACAATTTTTCATATTCGGCAAATATATTGGGACATTTCATTATATGCATGGAGGGTTGTACGGGATTTTCTTTTGCGCTCTACCTCCCCTGCTACGCTATACCGACA
>CAMWRN010000238.1 GCA_947176675.1 uncultured Clostridia bacterium
GTATGATATAATTATCTTAAAATAAACGGGAAACAGGAGTGCTTTTATGAAAAAAAGTAATTATTATTGCTGTAGTAATCGTATTGCTTGCAGCCGCAGTAGTACTGACGATGATAAATAAAAACAACACGGCAGGCGCAAAAGAAGCAGTGGTCATGTCCTTGGACGATTTCGATTTCAGCAACGTTGACGACCTGACACAGGAGGAGCGGAACATTGCTGTGACAATCGACAAGCAAAACCGAATAGAAGCAATCTTATCCGATTTGGACTGGGTAAATTCCGCAAGTGTAAATATTGCCGCAGACAGGCTGGCCGTTTCTACGGTTTTAGATGTGAGCAGAGAACCGTCCCCCGAGGAAGCGGACGCGGCGGCGCAGCTAATAACAATGTATGTGGACGGTCTGCAAAAGGAAGATGTTGTTATCATCGACCAAAATTCAAATGTTATTTATTAAGTCCCCGCTGCTTTCTCACGGAATATAAATAGTGGGGCATATCCACGCCTCGGTAATGCTTCACAAAAATTTCATTTTGCTTTTTCATACCGTTTCGCAGGGCTACGTTCTGCGAGGCGGTATTTGTGTCTCTGATTATTGAGCAGACCTCCTCCGCGCCAAGCTTTGAAAAGGCGTACTCCTTGCAGGCTTTGGCGGCTTCTGTAGCGTACCCGTTATGCCAGTATTTCTTTTGGAACAAGTAGCCGATTTCAAGGACTTCCCTGCCGTTCCAGTCCTGCATAGTAAGTCCGCATTGTCCTATTATCTCGTCGGTTTCTTTAAGGACGACCGCCCACAATCCGAAGCCGTATTCATTGTATCTTGCAAGCTGCTTGTCCAGCCAATCCCGAGCCATGCCGTCGTCAAACGCGCCGCCATAGGCGTACATGGTTTCCTCGTCCCGCAAAATTTTGCAGAGGGAAGCAAAGTCGGACTGCGTTAGTTTGCGGAGGTATAGCCTTTCGGTTTCAAGTATCCATTCTTTGTTTTCCACGCGGTGCGGTCAGTCCCTTCTTTGTAAAATATGCCAAACATCATCTCCTGTAAAGCCGCATTTCCGGTATAAAATTTCCGGATTTGAACCGTTATCGACCTTTCCCGAAACAGTTGCAAAATCAGCTTTTCCCGTCATTCTACAAAGCAGCTCATTAACAATAAGCCGACCTATTTTATTCCCGCGGTATTCGGGAAGCACTTGTATCCATTCGAGTATGCCTTCTTTTGCTTCGCCATCAAGATCGGCGATACCGCAGCCAACGGCGGAACCTTTTTTATCATACGCTATTATCCAAAGTTTTTTATCATATGCGTCAAGATGTGTAAGAGCCGAGATTTGTTCGCATGAAACTGATATATCCGTATACGACCTGTTTATCAAATCAACTATCAGCAAAATGTCTTTGGGTGCGGCAGTTCTTACATAAAAATCGTCAAGAGAAAAAGACTTAATATTTTCAAGCCTGTGGATAAGCCGAAAATACTTTTCATCGGTATAGTCCGAAAAATTCCCAGCAAAATAATCCTTTTGGTGAACTATTTTAATATAGTCGGGAGTATTAATATTTTTGTTTTTCCAATATGGAATAGAAAGCGTTCCGCAGGGGTCTTTCAAATATTCTGTTAATGAGATCATATTTCCTCCGTAAGCGGATCTTTAACCCCGTTCGCCTCAAACGCCGCAAGCCTGTCCCGACAAGTGCCGCAAACTCCGCAGGGGACGTCCCCGCCCTCGTAGCAGCTCCACGTCAGGTCGTAGGGAACGCCGATTTCCAGACCCTTTTTCACAACCTGAGCCTTGTTCATTCCCACAAAGGGAGCTTCAATTTTCACCTGTCCTCCGCTGCCCTCCCGGACGGCTTTGTTCATTGCCTCGTTGAACGCGGGGGAGCAGTCGGGATAAGCGTTGCCTGCGGAATCGTCCGCATGTGCGCCGTAGAAAATCACATCGCAGTCCTTTGAAAGCGCAACGCTTGCCGCCGACGCAATAAACAGACCGTTCCTAAACGGCACATATGTTGAAACGGGCGCACCGTCTGTCTTTTCAAGCTGCTCCGCATAGCTTTCGTGAGGTATTTCCTCCTTGGACTGTGCCAGCAGGGAACAGTCGCTGTACTGAAATATAAGACTAAGATCAAGCTTGATATGCTCCACGCCGTAGTAGTCCGCAACAGCGTTTGCAGCCTGAATTTCTTTAGTATGCTTCTGTCCGTAGAAAACGGAGAGAGCAACAACATTTTCCGAACCGTATTCTTTTACCGCCAGCGCAAGACAGGTGGAGCTGTCCACGCCGCCGCTGAATAAAACAAGAGCTTTCATAAAAATTCTCCTTATTTATTATTTAAAGTGCTTACCATTTCATAAAATGCAAATAGCTGCCGATGTGTATACACGGCAAACAGCCTGATTACGTTCCAAAACGGAACACACTAATCTTCCTCCGTAAGATATTTCAGCATCTTTTCGGGGTTTTCAAGGAATCTCCGCGTCACCCGATAATGCTCGGTATCCCTGTAAGCGACCCGTTCTATGCCGCTGTCGGAAAGCTGCAAAACCTCAGCTTCGGGAAAAGCAAGCAATATCGGCGAATGGGTCGCTATAATAAACTGGGAATCCTGCTTTACCAGCCTGCTCAGTTCTGCGATAAGAGTCATCAGCCGCATGGGAGATAAAGCGGCTTCGGGCTCGTCCAAAATATACAGACCGTTCCCGCGGAAACGGTTCTGCACAAGCGCAAGAAAGCTTTCACCGTGAGACTGCTCGTGCAGGGACGTTCCGCCGTAGCCGCCGATAATACGCGGACTTGCCGCTGGAATTTTGTCCAGCTCGTCAATATAGGTAGCCGCGTTGAAAAAGCTTTCCGCGCGGAGGAAAAATCCGTCCTTAGGATATCTGCTCCTTGAAACTGCAATATGCTCCCACAGGGTGGAGTGAAAATTTTCGCCGTCTCCCGAAGTGGAAAAGCTGAAATTCTTCGTCCCGCCCTCAGGATTGAAACCGCACGCCACTGCTATTGCTTCGATCAGTGTGGATTTTCCCGTACCGTTTTCGCCCACAAAAAATGTTACGTCCGCGTTAATGGCGAGCGAACCGTTTTACTCCAGAAATCTGACTGCGGGAAGTTCCGCCAAATAGGAATATTTGTCAACAGACTTTTTCATGATTATCTCGTCGATATACCGCCGCATCATTTTGTGTTCACCTGCAAAAATAGCCGATTCTGCAAAGACGCGTCACTCTCAAACCGTCCCCGCAAAGTGACCGTCGCAGTTTGGGCGGAGGACTTTTTTATGCCCCTTGCGGTCATGCAGCTATGGCTTGCCTCAATGAAAACAGCAACGTCATCAGAGCCGCTTGCAAGCTGCATAATTTCCGCAATATCGGAGCCGATACGCTCCTGCAATTGTAGCCGCTTCGCCGCCATATCTGCAATGCGGGCGATTTTGGAAAGTCCCAGAACACGTCCCTTCGGGATATAAGCAACAGTAACTTTCATGTCGTACATCAGCGCAAGGTGGTGCTCGCAGTAAGAAAACACCTCGATGTCCCGCACGATAACAATATCGTTTTCCGTGTACCCCGTCTCAAAGGACTTGTCGAACATCTCCGCAATTTCGCGGTTGGTGTAGTTCATTCCCTCGAAAACCTCTCCGTACATCTTCGCAACACGGGCGGGGGTCTCACGCAGTCCCTCACGGTCGGGGTCGTCCCCCAAAGCCTTTAATATGCCGCGAACGTGCTCCTCTATTGCGGCGTAATCAATTTTATCCATAATGTTCCTCCGTTTAGAAAAATTCCACGGTTATTCCCCGCGAATGTAATTCCTCAATTTGTTCGTCGGTTAATTTTAGATTATCCGTAGCAATTTCTAAGTTTTTCAGTTTTCTAAAATGTTTTAAACAATCAATATCAAAATATTGGTTGCCGTATATCACAAGTGTCTCTATACTGTCAAAATTATATTCAATACCGTCCGGCAGCGTAAAATGCGTTTGATACCCTTCAAACTTAAGATCCATCAGAAATAATTTCTTTAAATTCGGTAAATCGGGTAACGTTTCAAATTTAACTTTACATTCATTAGAACTGTCAAAGTATAAAATTGTAAGCTCGTTCAAATATTTCATTTTGGAAAGATATTTCAGATCCATATCTTCTTCCGCTATAAGC
>CAMWRN010000239.1 GCA_947176675.1 uncultured Clostridia bacterium
AAATAATACGGTTTTACAAAATCCATATAATTCAGATATTTCCCCAAATCATCAAGAAATAATTTTTCGGCTATGTTATTATATAGTTACAATAACGTTGTTGTGGTGATTATATGAATAAGTTTGAAATTTTGTCCGAGGCTCTCGACTTCATTGAGGAAAATCTTACCTCGTCCGTCACGCCCGAAATGTGCGCCGACAAGTGCCGCTACTCTCTTTCAAATCTACAGAAGATGTTCCGCTGCACCTTTCACATTGGCATTAGCGACTACATCTCCCGCCGCAGACTTACCAATGCGGCAAAGGATCTGCTTGAAACGGACTGCACCGTTCTTGATATTGCGCTCAAGTACGGCTATAATTCTCACGAGGTTTTTACACGCGCGTTTATCCGCCTGTGGAACGTAAGTCCCGCACAATTCAGGCGGGAGCGGAGATTCTCCGATATTTTCCCCAAGCTGACCGAGCCCAGGACCACGATTGATGAGAGGGGAAATATTGTTATGGATTCCAAGAAAAGATTTGACATTTCACATCTGTACGACTTCATCAAGGAGCACCGCGGCAAATATGCGGTTTGCTTCGATATGGTTCATCTTATGTACATCAACGACACCTACGGGCACCCTGCGGGAGATATCGCTATTGCCGAATGTCTGCGCCGTATCGACGAAGCGTCGGGGGACGATATGCTTCCCATTCGCATAGGCGGAGACGAGTTCGTAATGATTACGGACTTCTCCGAGCGTGACAAGGCCGAAGCCGCCGCCGAAAAAATTCTCGCTCTGAACGGAAATACCGTTACCGCCGGCGGTACGGAGTTCCCCGTTTCAATGCGCGCCGGGTACGCGCTTATCCCCGAAAAGGGAAATATCCGCTACAACGAGCTTTTCGACAGCTTTATAATTGCCGGTCGTGCGGCGGAAACTTAAAAAGCGAAGTGTTCAGGTAAGTTAGCATATAGGTTAAGGAGGAAGCAATTATGTGGAACGACCTATCAAAAGCTTGGCAGACCGCTTTTTCGGCAGGGTGGGAATCGTTTAAAAACGGTTCTGTTCCCATCGGCGCTGTTATATGCGATGAAAACGGGGAAATAATCTGCACAGGCAGAAACAGAGTAAATGAAATTACAAACGGCAACAGCAAGATCGCGCACGCAGAAACCGATTGCTTATTGCAGCTTGATACACACAAATATTCTGATTTAAGGAGCTATACCTTATACGCCTGCATGGAGCCTTGTCCAATGTGTATGGGAACAATTGTAATGAGCAATTTCAGAAAATTACGCATAGCTGCAAAGGACGGTCACTGCGGAGCAGTTCATTATTGTGAGGACGACAGCTATGTCAGATCTAGAAATATCGAGACAGTTTTTGAGCTCGGAGATTTACAGCTTGTCCAGCTTACAATGCAGACCTATTTCGAATTAAAAAAGGACAGCGGCGCAGTTAATTCAGTAGTTGAGTGCTTTGCAGCCGATTGTCCCCGTGCGGTGAATATTGCAAAGGTGCTGTATGCCGACCGAACACTTGATACATATGCGGAAAACAAAACCGATTTCGGAGAGGTTTTCGACAGCTTTATAATTGCCGGCCGCGCGGCGGAAAGATAACAAACAGCGGAACGTTCCTGCGCGGACGTTCCGCTTTAGTTATTTTCGGGCAGGGACGGATTGACACCGATAGCCTCCGTCCTGCTTTTTGAGGGAGCGAACTCGTTCTCCGAAAATTCAGTCATATGCTTCCAGTAACGCTTGGGCATCATTGTCATGCGGCAGCGCGGATTGTACCGCTCCTTGATGGCAATTGTGTCATAGAAGCTTTTCCACAGCTCGCGGTAACGCTCCTCCTCCGCGCTTGCGGCAGGCATTTCAAAGTAAATATCGTAAACGATCTCCGCCCTGTGAGAATGATACACAAGCGCCATTCTATGAGTCTCGTCATAAATTAAAAAATTTTCGTTCCGGTAGCGGTCGGTAAAGTGATCGGCGATCAGCGGAATGACCTTGTTTTTTGGTTCGATCACTGCGGCAAGATATCCGTCAAAATCGGAAAAGCGTATAAACTGTTTCATTCGGTGGGCTTCATTTGTGCAGTGAAGTATCGCCTTGTTAAGAGCATTCACCGTATCGTCTGCAAGCATATTTTCCACAGCCGCACCGACGCGGAAGCCGATTTGCAAATATTTTAGTATCAGCAGATCTTTGTCCTCACCGAACGTCAGAAACGCGATTTTCACAAGCTCCTCCGAGCGGGGAGAAATTTTTTGAGGTATTGCCGCGGCAACCCGCGCTGCCTTTTCCTGATTGGTGGGGACATTTAATACCTCCGCCAGAGTGAGCTGCTCCTGCGTTCCTGCCGTTATTCCCACGGGTGTTTCCTGCCTGACAAAGCTCTCGAAAACGCAGCACAAAAGTCCGTCATAGCTGCCGTCATAGCAGTATACTACATCTCGCCCGTTAAACATTTTACAGTATCCTCCACAGTCGGCAGACTCGGCAAAGCAGGGAATTTCCCCGCAGAGTCCTCCTGCGCAAAAAACGAAAGCTGCTCAAATCCGCCTTTTTGCTCCAGTTCCTTGACCGCGCTTGCAGACATAAGCTGCCGCATTATTCCCGTCTCGGTAACAATAAGTCCCTCTGCGCGCTTGCCCGAACAGAGTATGAAATAGTTTGCCCTCTTCAGCACAACGCCCAGCTTACGCAAGTCGGGATAGTCCAGCTTTGTCTGCCGCCTTGCCGTGACGATCTTTTGGGCGGACTTTACTCCTATACCTGGCACGCGCAGCAGCATTTCATAGGGAGCCTTGTTTATCTCTACAGGGAAACATTCGGGGTGGTGCAGAGCCCAGTTGCATTTCGGGTCAAGAAGCGGGTTGAATTCCTGATGCTGTTCGTCTAAGATCTCCTCGGCTTTGAAGCCGTAAAACCGCAGCAGCCAGTCGGCCTGATATAATCTGTGCTCCCGAAGCAGGGGAGGTTTAGTACCCGCGGGAGGCAAAAGTTTCTGGTCGCCCACGGGAACATATGCCGAGTAAAAGACCCTCTTCAAACGGTATTTGCCGTACATCGCCTCTGACAGCCTCAGTATCTGAAAATCGGTATCGGGAGTAGCGCCTATTATCATCTGAGTGCTTTGTCCGGCGGGAGCGAATTTCGGCGCAGCTTTGTACTTAACAATTTCATAGCTGTTCTGTCTGATTTTGTTGGTAATATGTCCCATAGGCAGCAGGATGGAGCTTTTGGACTTGTCGGGAGCAAGTGTGTTCAGGCTCTTCTGGGAGGGCAGCTCAATGTTCACGCTTATCCTGTCCGCAAGCGTGCCGAGACGGTTGATAAGTTCAGGGTCTGCACCGGGAATTGTTTTCGCGTGAATGTATCCGTAAAACTTGTATTTGTTCCGCAGCAGGGACAAGGCTTCGATCATCTGCTCGCAGGTGTAATCGGGACTTTGGATAATTCCCGAACTGAGGAAAAGTCCCTCAATGTAGTTTCGGCGATAAAAATTTATGGTAAGGTCGGCAATTTCGTCGGGGGTGAACCTTGCCCGCGGAACATCATTGCTACGGCGGTTCACGCAGTATTTGCAGTCAAACAGGCAAAAATTGGTCATGAGAATTTTCAGCAGGGAAATACACCGTCCGTCTGCGGCAAAGCTGTGGCAGAGTCCGCAGGAAGCAGCGCTGCCTATGCCGTCCGACGCGCCGCCCTTGCGGTCAACGCCGCTGGAGGTGCAGGACGCGTCGTACTTGGCGGATTCACCCAGTATTTTCAGCTTTTCAAACATATCCATAATGCACCCTCCGATCTCGGTTTTTTTACTTGTTATCCGTTTGAATAAGCTATAGCATCCACTTGGAAGAGCAACTTACCCGGGTCTGCAAATTCAGTCTGAAATGACTTGCGTACAGGATATTTGCCATTTAATCTTCGTTTAATTACCTTTTCCATTACCGGGATATCCCATATGTTTTTGAACAGGCAATTCATCTGCACGACATTTTCAAGTGTCAATCCTACTAATGCCGGTCGTTCTTCCATTTCATCAAAGGCACCTTCAATTTGTTCTTCAACAGTACGACCTATATTACGAGTGCAGTAATTTATAAAGCAATAGTCTCCTGCTTGA
>CAMWRN010000240.1 GCA_947176675.1 uncultured Clostridia bacterium
ATGCTATGGAGGTCGATATATTGAGCGAGGATAGAGAAACCAAGGAACGTTTGCTTGAAAGCGCAAAGACAGAGTTTTCCGAAAAAGGGTACGCAAAAGCCTCCCTGCGGAAAATATGCGCGGGGGCTGGAGTTACCACAGGCGCGCTGTATTTCTTTTTCAGGGACAAGGAGGACTTGTTCACCGCCATAGTCGGACAGCCATTTGATGAGCTGAAAAAGATACTGGAGCAGCATTTTGCGGACGAACGGGATATTCTTGCATCCTCCGACCCGTCCAAGCTAAGGAAGCATATAGACGGCGGACACGACCAAATCACCTCAGTGCTGATACACCACCTCTACTCGAACTACGACGCGTTTATGCTTTTGCTGACGAAATCTCAAGGGTCGAAATTCGAGGACTGCGTTGACGAGATAGTGGAAAAGACCGAGAAAGTGTACACTGCAATGGCGGAAAATATGGCTAAAACCCTGCCGAATACGCGGGTCAACACTTATATGCGGCACTGGCTCACTCATATGATGATAGATGCATTTATCCACCTTTTCACCCACGAGCGGGACGAGCAAAAGGCTCTTTCCAATATGAGGAAGATACTTAATTTCCTTGTAAGGGGCTGGGTGGAGATGATACTTATTCCCGATGATGAAAAATAAAAATTTGCCGTACAAATTGTGCGGCATATATTACTAAGCCAACATAACAATGTTATGTTAATGTTATGTTGATGTTGGGTAAAGAACCGCTTTGTGCGGCAAAAAATACAGTGAGGTTAGTTGCAACTAACTTACAGGAGGTTTTACAATGTATCTTGAAGTAAAGGACTTGAAAAAAAGCTACGGAAAGGACAGCAGCTACATTCAGGTGCTGAAAGGCATTTCCACGGGTGTGGAGCGGGGGCAGATGTGCGTGATACAAGGCACAAGCGGCAGCGGAAAATCCACGCTGCTGAACTGCATTGGCGGTCTTGACGAAATGGACTCGGGCTCTGTCAAGGTTGACGGCAGAGAAATTTTCGGATTGAAACCGAACGCTCTTTCCGACTACCGACGTGACAATCTGGGATTTATTTTTCAGTTCTACAATCTTGTTCCAAACTTAACGGTAAGGGAAAATATTCAGGTCTGCGAGTATCTTTCGGACAGTCCGCTGGACATAGACGAGTTGCTGGAAACCTTGGGCTTGACGGAGCATCAGAACAAATTCCCCTCACAGCTTTCGGGTGGACAGCAGCAGCGGTGCGCCATTGCGAGGGCTTTGATAAAAAATCCGAAGCTGCTTTTGTGCGACGAGCCTACGGGCGCGCTGGACTCCAAAACCTCGCGGGATATTCTTGTGCTTTTGGAGCAGATAAACAAAAAATACGGCACGACTATGCTTATTGTAACCCACAACAATTCCATAAAAAATATGGTGCACAAGGTCATTATCGTCAAGGACGGTCTTATCAAAAAGGACTATCTGAACGAGACAAGAGTGCCTGCGGCGGAACTGGAGGACTTGTAATGAACGGAGTGCTTAACAAAAGGATCTTACGGGATTTAAAAAGCAATTTTCTGCGGTATCTTGCACTGTTTTTGCTGATAGCAATGGGTATGTACATAATCGTTGCCATGATAGCTTCTGCAGAAACAATAATTACGGGTACGGAAGAAAACTCGAAAAATAATCATTTGGAGGACGGTCAGTTTGCGGTTTTTACCAAACTGACCGAAGGACAGGAGCAAGAAATTTACGGCATGGGAATTACACTTGAAAAGATGTTTTCTTTTGACGCTGATATGGCGGACGGCTCTGTTCTGCGCATTTTCAGAAACAGGGAAAAGATAGATATTGTCAGCTTGGAGCAAGGCGTTCTCGCTGAAAAAGGCGGCGAAATTTGCCTTGAAAAACGTTACTGTGATGAGCATGAAATTAATGTGGGGGACGTTATAAACATCGGCGGGACCGACCTTGTTGTAACAGGTATAGGGTCTGCTCTCGACTATGATGCACCCACAAAAAACATTTCGGACGCTTCCGTTCAAAGCGAACTTTTCGGCATTGGATTTGTTACCGATGAACAGTATAACTTGCTGAAAAAAAGCGGCAAGACCGAGGATCTGCGGTATGCCTATTTGCTGAACGGCAAAGCGACCCATGACGAACTAAAGAACACAATAAAGGATTTTGAATTTGACATTGAAGATATTTCCGACGAATTTTTACTTGAAATGTTAGAGGAAAATTTGCAGAAAAAAGAAGATATACAAAACGGTATTTCCGACTTAAAAAGCGGTTCGGAAAGTCTGCGGGACGGACTTTCGGAGCTTGATGAAAACGGGGAAACGATAGAAAAATTTGCTACCGAATATGCGGCGGGAATTACATCGGCATATGACGGCTCCGTCAGGCTTGCGGAAGGAATATCCGAATTGCAAAAGGAAACGGACAAAATTATTGATGAGATTTTTGAGATAGATATTGACAATCTCACCGAATTTATTGAGGCGGAAAACAATCCGAGGATCAAGGGCTGCGCAGGTGATGTGGTGATGAACAAAAGCATTGGTATGCTGATAGGAATTATTCTTATTGCGCTTTTGGCGTATGTTATTTCAGTTTTTGTTATACACCAGATCCAGCAGGAATCAAGCGTTATCGGCGCGCTTTACGCTTTGGGCGCAACAAAGAAAAATTTGATAATGCACTATATTTTGTTACCTTCGCTGATAAGCCTTGCAGGGGGAATTGTCGGCACTGCCGTTGGCTTTACCGACTTTGCAATGAACAGTATAACGGGAGATTCCTACAGCTATTATTCCCTGCCTGTTTTTGAAACGGTTTATCCCCTTTACCTGCTGATTTACGGCATTGCAATGCCTCCCGTTATCTCGGCAATTGTAAATGCGCTTGTAATAAACAAAAGGCTTTCACAGACTGCTCTTTCTCTTATAAAAAACGAGCAGAAAACTAATATGGTCAGGGAAATGGATTTGGGAAATACAGGTTTCATAAGACGTTTCCAAATACGCCAGCTTACCCGTGAAGCAAGAACAAGTCTTACGGTAATTGCGGGAATGCTCTTTTCTCTGCTTATTGTAATGCTAAGCATTGACTGCTATGTTATGTGTCAAAATTTTAAAAATGACAGCGCGGCTGACACAAAATTTGAATATATGTACACATTAAAATATCCGGAAAAAACCGTTCCCGAGGGCGCGGAAGCCTGCTATATGGAGTCGCTTTCAAAAACGGACAGAGGGTATACTCTGGACGTTAATATCATCGGTATCGACGGAAATAGTAAGTACTATAACGCTGTTCCCGAAAAGGGAAAAAACAAGGTCGTTATAGGCTCTGCGGCGGCGCAGAAATATAATCTTAAAAAGGGCGACAAGCTTATTCTTACCGACAGCACAAATGACATCGACTATGCATTTACCATAACGGACACGGCGGAATA
This sequence comes from uncultured Clostridia bacterium, assembly GCA_947176675.1. GTDB lineage: Bacteria > Bacillota > Clostridia > Oscillospirales > Ruminococcaceae > RGIG8773. The sequence goes on from CAMWRN010000240.1 coordinate 3,449, forward strand.
TGCTGTAGGTTTGGCAGCGTTTATGGATATTAACAGTATGCGTGAGTTGTTCGGCAAAGATAATGATCACTACAATGTCCTGCTTTCCGACAAGGCTCTCGATATTGATGAGGGACGCATTTATGCAGTGACCTCAAGGATTGACGTGGAACGTTCCTCGGCTGTTTTTACCGACCTTATGATGCCAATGGTAATCATGGTATTAGCAGTTTCCGCAATTATTTTCTGCGTGGTAATTTTCCTGATGATGAACGTTATGATAGACCGTGCGTCGTTCGGTATCTCTCTTGTAAAAATTTTCGGGTTCCGCACAAATGAAATTCGCAGACTTTACCTTAACGGAAATACGGCAGTTGTAGCAATTGGCGCAATAATTTGCATACCTCTTGCAAAGCTTATTATGGATAAGCTTTACCCTAATTTTATCGCAAACGTTGCCTGCGGAATGAATATTACATTTCCGTGGTATTTGTATGCAGAACTATTCTGTGCAGTCATGGCGGTGTACTTTATCGTGAACGCCGTGCTTGTGAACAAGCTGAAAAATATTTCTCCTGCCGAGGCTCTGAAAAACAGGGAATGATTTTTGTGGAATTGCATTAAGACTAAAAAAGTATGGTGGTTTTATCAAATTGCCATACTTTTTTATTTTTACAAATTCTACGGAATAATTACTGGG
>CAMWRN010000241.1 GCA_947176675.1 uncultured Clostridia bacterium
CATATTGTTTAAATTTATCAATATAAATCATTGAATACTAACGTTATGTATCATTCACAGATTCTATTTTTGTTAAAAGAATGACAAAGTACCTGAAAGCATTGATTTCATTGGATTTCTGAGAAAAATGCGAAAGATACACAAGGAACATTGTGTATCTTTCGATACCATGAAGCCTTGGAGTACTACTTCAAAAAATACATTTGGAATCTTTTTAAGTTTGTGGCAATTTTTATTGGAAAGTAAATAAATTATCCATCCCCAGAGGCCGACACATGGGATTGGTAATTTTCTATTACAGGTTATGGTCATAATTTAGGACATGTATAAGATAAAACTGTCTTCCTTACATTGCGGGATATTGAATAAGAGAGTCGCAAAATCAAGAAACATGAATGTATTAAGCAAATTAAATACTGGCATGGGCAGAATTGGTGCTAATCTTGATAATTTTCATGTTATATGGTAGATTAAATATATAAAAGAGTTTATGTATTTTACCTGCATTTTGATTGTGAGGAGGTGTTCATTTTGTCAGCATTGCAGAATCAAGTAGTTCAATCATTAGATGGTTTGTCAGATGACACTCTCGAGTTTATACTGGACATGATACAGCGTTTTGTGAAACCGGCGGAAAATCAGTCTGCGGGAACTGTAATACCAAAGAAGGGACGTAAGTTAGGTATTTTAAAGGGACAAACACTTATTGCAGATGGATATGATCTGGATAAGTGTAATGATGAAATTGCAGAAATGTTTGGAGTGGATAAATGAAATTCTTGATAGATACGCATATAGCTATTTGTTAATCATACAGATCATTTTTTTAATTTGAAAAGTTCATAGTGAAAAATTTCACTGGCAGACTGCATAATAGGGTAACTATGATTCGTAGTATACCCTATTTTTAATGACTTAGACCTTCATATCTGAAAATATTTTTGCTGCTTATCGCAGCCGGTTATTTTTTTGATTCACGTATAATCATCAATCTATATTAATAGAAGGTATTCAAAATTTACCAGGGAGGAAGAAATGACAAAAGAATATATACTTCAATACATCAGGGATTTAAAATCAGTACTTGATTATCACGTTATGAACAGAATCCCTATCGGGGATGCTGATGATCCGGAACTGCAGACAGTATGTGACAAGCTGGAGCAGGCTGGAATTATTCTTGAACCGCAGTTCATGAACGAAATATACAAATTCATTATCTATCTTGAAAGTGTAAAAGCTACAACAGACAACAGTGATTCTTTTATCCAACTGATCAATCCCAGATACATTGAGGCGAAAAAACAGTTTCAGGATATCTACCTGGAATTCTTCGTCAAAATGATGCTGATGAACACGAACCGGATTATCACGGAGTACGAAACCGCGTAGGAGAGTCTAAAATTAAATATCACAAAGTATGAGCATAAAAGCAGGAACTTATTTTGCAGAGTTTCCTGTTTTTTTAATGCACAGGGGTGTGTAGGGAATTTAGCAGCGTTGCTGCACGCACCCCGCGCGAAGGGCAGGGAAAATCTCCCCTACTCGATTGTAAAATAAATACAGAACAGGAGAAAAATTATATGAAAAATGAAGTTAAAAAACCCCGCATCTCTGAGGAGATTGACAGAAAATTTGACCTGATCAAAAAGAACATTGATTTTTGTCAGACAAACGGTATCCCCGAAGCACTTGAAACAGGCGGAAAATATTTTAAGAGTTTTTCGGAGCTCATTTCTGGAGCTGTTTCTATGGAACTGGAGCAGCTTGGGACAGCACTCAGAAAAATGTTTCCGTTTCTGCCCAATACAAAGGAAGGCGAAAGGCTGGCACGGATCATCCAGGCTACAATTGATAACAGCCATGACCGTTTTGCCGAGATCACAAGGAATGCTGATGAAGATGCCCTGAAAACGGAATTTACGAAAGCAGCCAAAGAATACGCTGACAAATATGTGGAATGCATACTGACAGATAAAGCAGTGTGATCTACAGGTCGGCATAACACCAGACAATAATATATGAAGTGGAGGAAATATATGTTTTCAGATTACAAAACCCAGATAGACAAAATTCTGGAGAACACAGAAAAAGAAGAAGCCCATAACTCACCGGACAAAATCGCAGCAGTTGCCATGTATAAGATTATGACCGGAGCCATCAGTAAGTTCATCGAGAAGGAAAGCTGCAGCAACCCGGAATTTGATGCAGCCTTATCACTTGAATGGAAGAGTGCGGGACGTATGCTGAAGTACATATGGTCAAAAGCTGAAAAAATGGCTTTAAGACATGGCCGGACAGCATCCTGCTGTTTAACGGAAGAAGTCGTGTATGCATGGGTGCATGAATACTATTTTCTTGATGACAGGGAATCAGTAATGGAAGAAAGAGCGAAACGGGCAGAAGCAGAACAAAAACAAAAGGAAGCAGAAGCAAAAGAAGCCCAATACCGCAAAAATGCACTTGACATCCTGAGTAAGCAGAGCGGGTGGGCGGACCTGCCTGATGAGGAGAAAAAGAAGAAACTAACATCCAAAATCAAATCACTCAAAAAAAGGGACTCCAATAAATCTACAAAATCAACTGCAAAGACTACTGCCTCCCATAGCGGGTCTGGTAAAGACAGTGCTGTTTCTATGGCAGTTTGTGAAAAAACGGACTCAGTGTCAGGTGAATCGCAGAGTAACCGTTCTGATTCAGTCACTACTGGAAACTCTGTTGAACTGGAGATGGAATTTGCGGATACCCTTGATGGCCAGATGAATCTTTTTAATCTAATATAAGGTGGTGAATAATATGTTAACAAATAAGGAAATACGGGCGCTTCCCAGGCCCAGGATCACGCGGGAGGCAAAAATGCTCGCACTACAGAATGCGGACCACAATGTTTTTGTTGTCACTTCGGGAAAGGTAAAAAGCAATATAGTAATCAATGTTTTCGCTAAAGATACGGACGGGAATGTGTTGTTGTTTTACAGATACTTTATAAAACAGCATAACGCCCGCCTGTATAATGTACAGTCCAATAAGATTACCGACGGGTATCTGACAAACATTTTACAATACAAAGACACAATAACAGCAACTGAAAAAGAAGCAGGAAAATTGAAGAAGTATATCAGTCCTGACAGCGAGAGTCGTTCGGTACACTATATGATCGAAAGATACGACAGCTGGCGTTCTGAAATACGCTGCCAGCTCCGTAAGGACAAAAAGTGTGCCGAAATAGACAATATCATGCATAGGGTAAGGAAAGTTCCAAAATCATTTGAAAAGACTGTCAGAAAAACAATGTCACATTCACATTACATTTTTTATGACAGAAAAAATAATCTTGGAACATGCTCGTGCTGCGGATCGGAGATGCAGCTGTCAGATCTGCCAAAATTCAAGGATAAAGAGACTGGTAAATGTCCCAGATGCAGCGAAAAAATCAGGTACAGGTCAGAGTTGAAACGGCAGCGCTACAATACCTATGATGAGGGAATGGCAGTACTGGTACAAAAGTATGCATACCATGTCCTGATTGCAAGGTATTTTCACATAACATATGATTATAACAATTCTCAGACTCCAAAAGTCACTGTGCAGGAAGTGATCAGGACAATCATTGATTTTGACAAGCATAGTGTCCGTGATTACGAATGGTACTATTATAATAAAGCAATACGCTGGTGCCTTCCACAGAGCAGCATGTTTAATCCGGAAGGATTCCATCATTTCTTTTTAAAGGGTAAACTACATAAGGACGGATTGACAAAAGAAATGCGTGCTTCTGGTATGAACACGTATTTACAAGGATGGGAACAGATCAATCAGTTTATGAAAACCGATTCTGCAAAATCCTGCTATATACATATAAAATATCTTGAACATCTCGCAGTAAATCCAGTTCTCGAACCAATAACCAAATACGGCTTTTATAACCTCGTATCCGATTATATGGGCAGGGAAAGATATCACATAACCTCCCAGCTTGATAAGAATGAACAGTCAATTATAAAAATACTCAGGCTGAAAAACCGTGTGCAGCTTCGTGAAGCCCGTGATTTAAACATTAACAGCAGCGAACTGGATATCGGTCAAACGGCCAATAAAACGACAGACAAACACCG
>CAMWRN010000242.1 GCA_947176675.1 uncultured Clostridia bacterium
ATTTTTCAGAAATGCGCGGGCAATGGAAATCCTTTGCCGTTCTCCTCCCGAAAGATCGCAGCCGTTTTCACCTATAAGAGTATTCCACTTGTCAGGAAGCTTTTCCGCAAATTCATAAACATTGGCAAGTCTTGCCGCTTCAAGAACTTCTGCGTCGGAAGCGTCCTTTCGTCCGATACGGATATTTTCCATAACCGTATTGTCAAAAAGCGTAACGTCCTGAAAAACAATCGAGTACAAAGACATCAGCGTTTCAGGGTCAATTTTTGACACGTCCATTCCGCCGACGGTTATTTTGCCCTTGTCAATGTCCCAGAATCTTGCCGCAAGACGTGAAACTGTGGTTTTTCCGCCGCCCGAAGGTCCCACAAGAGCCGTGACTTCGCCCTGCTTTGCGGTAAAGGAAACGTCCTTAAGAACCGTTTCGCCGCTGTTGTACGAAAATCCTACATGGTCGAATTTTATGTCGTACCCCTTGTTAGTAAGGGTTTGCGAACCGGTTTGCTCGGGGTGACTTAAAATTTCATCCATTCGTTTGCACTGAATATTTATTATCATGTTGATTGCCATAAGATTATCAAGCGCCGCAACAAGCGGGTCGTACAAACGGGACACTAAAATAAGAAATGCCAAAAATGTCAGCAGATCAATACTGCCGCTTACAAGCAGCGAACTGCCGGCAAGCACTGTTGTAGCAATTCCAAGCTTCAAAATCATTCGCGCGGAGGTGTTGAAAATTGCCGAAGCGACCTCGGTAACAATAGTTTGCTTTTCCTCCGCCTTGATTTTTTTGTCAAGAGCTTTAAGATATTCCGCCTCGGCATTGTTCGCTTTCAGGTCGCGGACGGTTTCAAGGCACTCCTGGATACCCTCCGCAGCGGCAAGTCTTGTTAGTTGGGACTTTTCCTGTTTCTTTTTCATAATTCCCGACGATAATAAAATGATGCCGAATGAAACGGGAAGTACCCACAACGCCGCGATAGCCATGCGCCAATCAAAAATAAAAATACCTATCGCAATAATAATTGTGGAAACGACAGAGCCGACAAATTCGGGAACAAAATGGGATAACGCCGATTCAAGCATAGCGCAGTCCGCCATAATAGTACTTGTCAAATCGGACAGATCTTTTTTCCCAAAAAAGGAAAGGGGTATCTTTCGCAGCTTTTCCGCAAGCGTAAGACGGCGCACGCCGCTTTCAACATAGGTTGCAAAATAGGTCGCATTGTACTGAAAATATGTAGTCAGCATTATCAACGCAAGCGCGAAAATAATTCCGCCAATGTAAAACGAATTTTTGCCATCGGGAATACCGCCGCCCAATAAATCGCTTATCAGATTATACAGCAAAGTAACGGGAAAAACCAAAGCGAGATTTGACAGTATGCAGGCAAAAAATGCCTTTATCATATCCTTTGCGCCCTGCTCGGACAGGGCAAATTTATGTTTCAGAAAATCAATCATTTACATCACTTTTCCTTTCTGAGTTTTACTTTTCGGACGCTCAATTTATTTAGCATAACGTCCGAAAAGTAAAACTCGCAGCTTGAAAAATTTATTTTTCAAGCACACCTACTTTCCAGTTTGCAGCTTTGTTGTATTGCTGCCACATATGATTATATAAGCCGTCTCTTGCGGTAAGCTGGGAATGTGTTCCCATTTCGGAAATTTTTCCGTTTTCCACAACAAAAATTTTATCCGCGTTTGTAACCGTTGAAAGCCTGTGGGCTATCATCAGCACGGTCTTGTCCTTTGCAAGCATATTAAATGCCGCCTGCACCTTTGCTTCATTATCAGGGTCGGCAAAGGCTGTAGCCTCGTCCAATATCAGAATGGGAGAATTTTTCAGCATGACCCTTGCAATGGCAATTCGCTGCTGCTCGCCTCCCGAAAGGTAAACGCCCTTTGCACCTATCACAGTATCAATACCGTTCGGCAGTTTTTCAAGAATATCACCGCACTGCGCGTCATGCAAAGCTTTCAGAACCTCATCACGGGAAGCGGAGGGCTTAGCCAATCTGACGTTTTCGAGGACGGTCGTTTTCAGCAGCTTTGAATCCTGAAACACAAATGAGACCGTGTTCATCAATTCTCCTTTAGGAATGTCCTTAACATTTACCCCGCCGACCTTGACCTCTCCGCTTTGCACGTCAAAAAATCTCGGAACAAGGCTTGCAATGGTTGTTTTTCCTCCGCCTGACGGTCCGACAAACGCGGCGTGTTCGCCCGAATTTATTTTAAAGGAAACATTATCCACGGCATTTTTTTCTGAACCGCTGTAGCTGAACGATACTCCGCAAAGCTCCACCGAATTGTCTCTCGGGTGCTTTGGTTTTTTGGACTCGGACAGCGGTTCAAGATCCAGAATACTGTCAATGCGTGACATTGCGTCCGCAACAATAAGCTTGTTTTCGCTGGCGTACATAATTTTTGTCAGCGTAAGAGTTATGACAGGCGTGATAATTATGTAATACATAAGGTTGAGCAGAAACTCGTTTGTAACACCGTTTGATGTCATTAACAATGCCGCCGCGATAAGAATTGCAAATATTGCGTTTACCAAAGTGGTGTAAAACGTCATAGGCAGCCGCAGGTCTTTTGTGTAGGCAATTACCCATTTTTCGTAATTGTCTATCGCCGCCTTGAAGCGTTTAAATGAAAATACCGACTGTCCGAAGGTCTTTACTACCGAAATCCCGCGGACGTACTCTACTGCCTCATTGGACATCTGCGCAAGAGCATTGTTGTACTCTTTCATTTTTTCAACCATGCGCTTGCCCGTCATAACGCTCATCAAAATAAACGCTACAACTATTGGGGCAAGGCTTAAAAGTCCCAAACGCCAGTCGAAAACCAAAAGCAGGACAAGCAAGCCGATAGGCGTTGCAAGTGCATTTGCTTTATCGGGAAGCTGATGGGCAAGATAAGTCTCGGTCGCTGCGCTTGACTCGTATACGATTTTCCGCGCCTTACCGCTGCCAATACCGTCCATAAAACCCATGGGCAGCGTTACGATGTGGCGCATTGCACGGGAACGGATATTTGCCTGCACCCTGAATGCCGACAAGTGCGAACACATCAGCGCAGCAATATAAATAAGAATTGCAATAACGGCGAACATCACCGCACTAATGCCGTTTTGCGTAATATTGTGCGCAAGTTCGTAATTCGGAGCGGCGTCCAGAATTTCCTTTATTACACGCCATATGTACACGAACGGCAGCAATGCGGCAAATGCGCTTATTGCCGACAGAACCCATGAAGCGTACGTGAGATATTTGTACGTCCCCGCATACTCCATAAGCTTGGATAGATCAGATTTCTTTTTCAAGAAAATTCCTCCTTTGAGTTTATTTTAGTTAGTACATGCTAACTAATCTTTAAAATTTAAAGGACGTAAAGTCCCATAAATTTTTTTATAATAAAACAATTCGTCAGGGCATATCCTGACCCATTATCTTCGTCCATCCCGCTGTGTGAAACTCAAATAATTCCTGTATAAATACCTTTGCGTCCTCAAATGGCATTTCGTGAAGAAGCATTTCAAAATATGCGTTCATCATTCCCGTTATAAGAATATGTTCAAGCCTCCTGTCGATCTTTGGCGATGGTCTGCCAAGCTTCTCCAAGGTATCGTAATACTTGTGAGTAGCTTCGGTCTCAAGCTCTGCCATTTCGTCTATCATAAAGGCATACTTTGTCCCCTCAGAGCTTTTAAGAATAATCTGAACCTCATCTATATGCTCATAACAATACACAAGCAGTTCTTCCATACACTCATGGGAAAGCTTTCCCATTTGTTCCGGCTGAATCTCTGCGGGAAGCTGTTCAAACATCTCATGCGCCTGCCTGTATCGGTTCATTATATGGTCGTAAGTCTCGCCAACCAATGCCTTGAAAAGCTCTGCTTTGCTGTTGTAATATCCGTAAAACGCGCCTGTGGTAACTCCCGCAGTTTTTACAATATTCCGCAGTGACGCAGACTTAAAGCCTTTTTCCGAAAATTCTTCCTTTGCGGCACAGTGTATTGCCTCCAGAGTGTTTTTTTCCGACTCGCTCATTGTAATTCTCCTTGATATAACAGTGTTATATATCACTGTTATATAGTATAGC
>CAMWRN010000243.1 GCA_947176675.1 uncultured Clostridia bacterium
CAGTAAAAATAAGCGGAGTCTAAACAGGATAAAGCTTTGCTAAATCTCGCTAAATTTTGTTTGCAGGGCGCACTGAATCAAGCCGTCAGACAATGTCTGTCAGCAAGAATCAGATTCGCCAAGGCAAACATAATATTTAATTTAGATGTCTGCTTTTTCAAACCTCTATACATCGTTCATCGGAATTTTAGCTGTCGTTTTACAACAGCTAAAACATGTTCAATCTTTTCTGGATATATAATAAAAAAAGCGGACAAATATATTAATTGTGACCGCGTTAAAAAGTTTGAGAAAGAATATGGCGAGAGTGTTTTAGAAGATGGAATCAAGAAAAAGTAAAGGAGATGGATTTTTTCCCGCTCCTTTTTTTGTGCAGTTTATGTTATGTAAAAAAATACTGTACATATTGTCATACAAGCCTTTCGGTGAGAATATAAATATTTTAGCAGTTGAAGCTTGGCAGGGTTATCCGCGATCTCCTGCCTGCTGCTTCTTAATTCTGATTATCTACAGTAGGAGGAATACGCATGGACTTTAAAGTAAACAGGGAAGAAATTACATCGGCTGAGGTAATATTTGACGATATACAGGAGCAGTCGGTGGAGCTTGACTATGTGCTGCCTGACTATTATCCCGAAATATTCCGCATTCTCAAATGTGTGACCACACCGGTGATAATGTCCTACAGTGCCAACGGAGACAGGCTGACCTATGAAATGTATGTTTGCATCCGAATTCTTTATTGCAGCGAAAGCAGCAACGCTGTTCAGTCGGTCACTCAGAAGCTTACCTACACCAAAAGTGTTGATCTGGGCAGGACCTGTTCCGAACCGAGAGTATGCATAACTCCGAAGATCGACTATATGAACTGCCGCGCAGTAAATCAGCGCAGGCTTGACATCCGAGGGGCTGTCTCAATAAAGATCAAAATATCCGATCTTGATAAAAAAGAGATCGTCTGCGATGCTTTCGGGGGGAATATTCAGCTTAAAAAGCTTCCCGTTACCTATCCTGCAAACAAACTTTACACCACAAAGAGGGTGACTGTTTCCGAAGAATTCGATCTTGGACTTTCAAAGCCGCCAATTGTTAACGTTCTCCGAAGCGACGCAGTCGTGACGTCGAGTGATAAAAAGGTTATCGCAAACAAGCTTATCGCCAAGGGCGAGGTTTGCATAAATATGCTCTACAGCTGCGTAAAGGACGAGGAGGACAGCGTTGAAGCTATGCAGTTCACTCTTCCGTTTTCGCAGATAATTGATTTGGACGGAATAGACGAACGCTACAACTGTTCTGTACAGGCTGAAGTAATATCCTGCGAAACGGAACCGCGTTCCGATGGCGATGGAAACTCCAAAATCGCGGAGTGTACGCTGTCAATCCTGATAACCTGTTCGGCGTATCGTACCGCAAGCGTGGATCTTGCGGTGGACGAATACTCTACGGCTTATAAAACCGACAGTGCAAGATCCGATGTGAGGATCGAGCTTCCGTCACAGCCTGTTAATTCGTCGGCTGTTGTAAAGAGCACTCTCGATTACAGTGACAGCGGGATAGACTGCATTTACGATGTGTGGTGTTCGATAAGCGGAGTAACTGCCCGTCCCGATGTTGAGAACGGTCAGATCGTTATAAACGGAAACGCTGACTACACCGTTATGGCGAGAAACTCAGACGGTATACCAATAATGCTTGAAAAGGAAGAACCATTTACAGCAAACGTTCCCGCCGAAAATATTACCGAAATGTCCGTTGCTGACATAAAGCTTGTGCCTGTTTCATGCTCCTATAATCTTGCTTCTGACAGCAGCGTCGAAGCAAAGGTAGAAATAAGAATCACCGGAGAGATCGAGAACAGCATGAACATAAAAGGCATTACAGAGATCGCGGTGGACGAAAACGAGCCTGTAAACCGTAACTGCAATTATGCCTTGAAGCTTTATTTCACCGATGAAAACGAGGACCTCTGGGAGATAGCCAAAAAGTACGGCACTTCCGTTGCGGCGATCATGGAGGAAAACGACATCGAAGACGACATGGTTTCCGGCAAGGGTATGATACTTATTCCGATCGTTTAAAAAATCCAATGGAGGTATACTTAAATGAGTAATAATGATATTTACTGCGATATAGCCAAACGTACCGACGGCGACATTTACATCGGCGTTGTGGGTCCCGTAAGAACAGGAAAATCCACTTTTATAAAGAAGTTCATGGAAAGCCTTGTCATTCCCAACATTGCCAGCGAGTACCGCCGTGAGCGCGCTGTTGACGAGCTTCCTCAGTCTGCGGCGGGTAAGACCATTATGACCACCGAGCCGAAATTTATTCCCGAAGAAGCTGTAGAGGTCACTATAGGAGACAAAGCGCGGTTCAACACCCGCATGATAGACTGCGTGGGCTACATTGTTCCCAGCGCGATAGGGTACATCGAAAACGAAGCTCCGCGCATGGTCATCACGCCGTGGTTCGAGGACGAAGTACCATTTGCCATGGCAGCTGAAGTGGGTACCCGCAAGGTCATTCAGGATCATTCCACAATAGGACTTGTGATAACTACTGACGGAAGTATCTCCGACATTCCCCGCGAGGAATACGAAGAAGCCGAGCAGCGTGTAATAAACGAGCTTAATTCAATAAACAAACCATTTGTTGTACTTCTCAACTGCGTTTATCCCGAATCCAAGGAAGCTGCGCAGCTTGCCGCAGAACTTTCCGAAAGGTACGAAACTCCTGTGATCCCGGTAAACTGTGTTGATCTTGAAGAGGACGACATACACAATATCCTGAAACAGGTGCTGTACGCATTTCCGATAAAAGAGATCAATATCTGCATGCCTAAATGGATAACGGGTCTTACAAAGGGACACTGGCTTAAAAACGACGTTTTTGACACTATCCGTTCAGCGGCGGAAAATGTAAGATACGTTCGTGATATAAACAGCGTTGCCGAAAGCATTTCCGCAAATGATAACATAAGCCGTTGCGCAGTCTCCGAGATAGATCTTGGCAAGGGCAGCGCGGAGATATACGCCGAGCTGAAAAGCAATCTTTTCTTTAAGGTGTTGGGAGAAGAAACAGGTATCGAAATAAGCGGCGAAAGCGATCTCATGCCGCTTCTGAAAGAACTTACCGCAGTTAAGTCGAAGTATGAGAAGATCGAAAATGCACTTTACGAGGTAGACGCGACCGGTTACGGAATAGTTATGCCTACAATTGACGAACTGTCCCTTGAGGAGCCTGAGATCGTCAAGCAGGGAGGCAAGTACGGTGTGCGGCTGAAAGCCTCTGCGCCGTCGATACATATGATGAAAGCGGACATCGTTACCGAAGTAAGTCCGATAGTCGGTTCGGAAAAGCAGTCCGAGGAGCTTGTCATGTATCTGCTTAAGGAATTTGAGGAAAGTCCCCAGAAGATATGGGAGTCCAACATTTTCGGCAAGTCGCTCCATGAGCTTGTGAACGAGGGACTGCACAACAAGCTTTACCGTATGCCGGTTGACGCGCGCCTAAAGCTTCAGGAAACTCTCGAACGCATTATCAACGAGGGCTGCGGGGGACTTATCTGCTTTATACTTTAGTTCTATCTTTTTTCGGAAATTTGTTCCTCGTAAAGCATATCCATTCTTTCCAAAATTTTACCTTTCCGCTCGTCCGACAACGAGCGGAATTTGTTTATAAGGTCGGTCTCGGCGTCGGGCAGCTCGGAGCGGTTAAGACCCTTTTTATTGTTTGTACGACCCGCGATATAGTCCAGCGACACGCGGTAGAAGTCCGCAAGCTTTATCGCGCAGTGGAACGGTATCTCACGCTTTCCGCTTTCGTAAAGCTGGTACTGCTGAGCCTTGCAGTCAATTACTCCGCAGACTTGTTTTTGCAGCAGGTCTTCGTCCTCGCGCAGGTCTCTTAATCTTTGGTAATAATACACAAAAGCACTCCTTGTCCTTGTTATTTATTTGAATTTTAGCACACATTCAAATAAATGTGTTGACAACCGTTCGATTGTGTGATATTATAGTTTTAGACAATTGTTTGGTTGTTTACAAATTTTAATTTGAAAGGTAAAATTATAATGAACGAGGATGATGTTATTATACTT
>CAMWRN010000244.1 GCA_947176675.1 uncultured Clostridia bacterium
GAATACCGTACTCAGCAAATTCATGGCATCAAGCTGGGCGCTGATTGCTTCAACGCTGATATGTGCAGCTATAGGCGTATTTTTCGTTGATCCTGACAAACGGGAGGACTCCGCCGATGAACGCTGAAATTATTCTTATGATTCTGGGAATGGCGGTTGTAACATACATTCCCAGAGCAATACCTGCAGTGCTTATTGATAAAATGAAGTTCGGTCCCAAAATTGAAAAATTTCTCAAGCTTATACCATACACCGCAATGGCAGCATTGATTTTTCCCGCAGTATTTACCGTTGATACGTCAAGACCTTACATAGGGATCGCAGGTGGAATAACCGCAGGCTTTCTCGCATGGAAAAAAGCTCCGCTTATTGTCTGCGTACTTGCCGCTATTGCCGTAGATTTTGTTTTGTATCTTGTTATTCCAATTTAACAGAAAATCTTCCGAAAAGACAGTATCTTTTTGGAAGATTTTTATTGTGAAAAACTGCCGCAAAGAAATTGCTTTCTCCACGGCAGCTCTGTAATTATTCTGCGTATACGCTTACCTTTTTACGGTCGCGTCCAACGCGCTCAAACTTAACCTTTCCGCTTACTGTTGCAAAAAGCGTATCGTCCGAACCCTTGCCTACACCCTCACCCGGGTGAATGTGAGTACCTCTCTGACGAACAAGAATGTTGCCAGCGAGAACGTGCTGACCGTCAGCTCTCTTGACACCGAGTCGTTTCGATTCGGAATCTCTGCCGTTTTTGGTCGAGCCCATACCCTTTTTATGTGCCATTTTAAATACACCTCCGGTAACTGAAATTACTTAGACCGATCACGCCTTTACAGCGTCAATACGAACCTTTGTATAGGGCTGTCTGTGACCCTGTTTTCTGTGTGAAGAACCCTTCTTGGGCTTGTAGGTGAAAACAGTGATCTTCTTAGCCTTACCGTTTTTGATTACCTTAGCTTCAACTGTTGCTCCGCTTACATAGGGAGCGCCAACCTCAAGACCACTGTCCTTTCCGACAGCAATGATCTTGTCAAAAGTAACGGTATCATCAGCGTTAACGTCGAGCTTCTCAATAAAGATCTCGTCGCCTTCCTTGACCTGATACTGCTTTCCTCCGGTTTCGATAACTGCGTACATTTTGCGGCACCTGCCTTTTCAATAAAACTCGCTGTAAACGGGGCGCACCGAAACGGCATCTGCCGAACGATAACTTAAGAAGCCCGGAACACGCGGCTTAATTATTGTAACATAAACAAGTCCCATTTGTCAAGCATTTTTTGATTTTTTTCCGAATTATTCTTCCGCAGTGCTGTTGTCTACCTGAGTAAGACCGTTCCAGATGTTGTTTACGCTTTCAACACACTCAAAATATTTCTGTGCAATTATCGACTGAGGTATGCCAAGCTCGGCAGCACATGAGGACATGGTTTTCCAGTCCGCTTTTTCATAAGAAATAATAAGCTTGTACAATGATCCTGTCCGTCCCTCTTTTTTCAGAAGCGCAAGCTTAATGTCATCGCTGATAGGTAGCTGTTCAAGAGCGTCCTCCAAAGGAACGCGCATAAGCTTTCCAAGGGTAGAAAACATTCCCAACAAGTATGCTTCCGAGCGGGAAATAGTCATATCCTGTGCATATTCTACCAGCTCGCTGGCAAAAGTCGCCCTCAGGAAAGATATCTTTATCAGTTCATCGGGCATAGAACCGTCGTCCTGCTTGAAGCTGAGCAGATATATCCACTGCTTAAGCTGACCCAAACCAAGGATAACCAGCGCCTGCTTAACGGAGCGCGCTTTGTTCCTGAGAGCAAAGTAAGCCGAGTTCACAAGCCTCAGCAACGAGAAAGTAAGAGAAACGTCCCTTGAAATGATGTTCTCGATCTCGTCGATATCAGGTTCGTCCTTTGTAACGGCAACCATGAGCAGGAAGAAGTTGCTCTGCAGATAGTTGACCTTTTTAACTGTAGTAGGCATTTTTTCAGAAACAAAGGTACCCTGATAGTATGTACAGCCCAGTTCCTTGGCTCTGTCGTAAGCCTCCTGAGTTTCAACGTTGTAGGCAATGACCTTTTTGCCGAACGACTTGCCTATTTTAACAATATTTTCCACAGATGACGGATCTGACGAGAAATTTACCTTAATATAATCCACAATGTCCAGAATACCGAAAAATCTGGGGGCAAACTCAAAGTCAACAACAGCAATCTTATAACCGCTCTGCTTGTACTTTGTGATCAGATTCTGGGAAAGAGGATTGGTAATAAGCGAGTCCTCGATCTGAATGACAAGCTTATTGGTCTTGAACATTTTGGGTATCCCCTTTTCCAGAAGATTGGGCGTAAAGGTAAGAAATGCGATCTTTCCGTCAAGAAATCTCTCGCTGTCCATCGACGAAAGAAAATTTTCTATCGCGTTTGCGGCTGAAGCGTCGTCGGTATGTTCAGCGCTGAAGCTGTTATCCGTATAAAGGATTTCATATCCGAAGCTTTCCTGTTTTTCAGTCACAAGCGCTTGTCTAACAATATAAGAATCCATACAGAATCCCTCCTATCATACTAATTATACAATATTTATTCCGGTTTTTCAACACTTTTTGTAAAAAATATTACATTATTTCAAAAAAATTGAAGATAAATTTATCTGCCGCTGTCCTGATCGTAATAATGTCCTCCTCCGAATACTTGTCGTAAACACCCACAGCTTTCATTCCTGCGTTTTTTGCACTGATTATTCCTTTCAGCACGTCCTCGAAAACCACGCATTCCGACGGACTGACCCCAAGAACCGAAGCCGCATGAAGATATATGTCGGGATAATCCTTACTTTTCCCCACATCATCGGTGGTGCAAAAAGCGTCAAAAAAGCTGTAAATGTGGTTATTTCGCAGTACCGGCTCATACAAAGCGCCGGGAGAAGCCGTTGCAACTGCAAGCTTTACTCCTTGCTGTTTCAAGTAGTCCAGATAATCACGCACTCCCTCTTTCAGAAAAATATTATGGCGGTACTCATGAACTGCAAGACTGTTAAATTCCTTTATCAGTTCCTCTGTCGTCTCCTTGACGCCAAGCTTGTGCATTTCCTCCGCAGCGTCCTCATAAGTCATTGCCGTGAGACGGCGCACAAAATCGTCCGTACACCTTATTCCCCGCTTTTGGAGTATTATCATGTCAATTTTTTCCCACACCGTGTTTGAATCCACCAACGTCCCGTCCAGATCAAAAATTGCCGCAGAAAAATCCATTTCCCCATTCTCCTCCCCTATTCAAAGACATTTATCGAGGACTTAAAGTCCCTGTAGTCGGCAATGTCTATCCTGTGCTCGTAACTCATATACTCAAATGTCATATGAAAATACTGTTCGTCCATAGTCCCGCTTCGGACGTAACCGTCTTCAGCAGTGTATGAATTGTTTGACAGCCAAGTGGTATCAATAAAAATCCATTCTTCGTCAAGCATAACAGCATTCCACTCGTGATTCATCGGCATCTCCATAAGTTGATCCGGAGTATCCTTGGAAATATATGTACCTCCTCGGAGGTTTATACAGTATATTCCCTGCATATTGCAAAGTGCAGAAAACAAATTGGAATATCCTGCACAGGTTGCTGTTTTGGTTTCCAAAACTGTTTCAAGGCAGATAACGTCTGCCGTGACAGCGGTTTCGGCAGACACATAATTATAATAAATATTGTCTGCGACCCAGTATTCGATCTTCAGCACTTTTTCATAATCAGTCTCCGCGCCTGCACATATTTCATCGGAAAGCATTTGTACTTCCATAAGTATTCGCTTGTGCAGTTCATAGTCATCTTTAGTTGATACATACCCAGAACAGTATTTATCTCCGTACTCTGCAACATTATTAAGCATTCTCCTGTTCAAATTAAAAACTTCGGAAAAATTCTCATTACGCTGCTCAGTGCTTATAGCCCTGTCGGCAGGATCTGTCGCTATAAATATCTCGCTATCCATAAGGAACTTGAGAATCACCGCCAATAAAAATACTGCCGCAATTGCCGCAACCGATGACTTCTTCCGAAAAATACTTACCATAAGCAGCTCCGTCCTACTTTAATTCAACTATAGTAACACC
>CAMWRN010000245.1 GCA_947176675.1 uncultured Clostridia bacterium
AAAAAAAGCGGATTGACCCCTTCTGAAACGACAAATGATATGGCCTTTATAAACGAAAAATTTTTACGCTTAAATGAAAATTACCTTTTTATCGACATTGCCAAAAGGCTTGAAGCCTACAGAACGGCAAATCCTGACAAAACCCTGATACGCATGGGCATCGGGGACGTTACCTTGCCTATTGCTCCCGCCGCTGTAGAAGCCATGAAAAAAGGCGCGGAGGAAATGGCGCACAAGGAAACCTTCCGCGGCTACGAGGACAGCGGTCGGGGTTATCCTTTCCTGCGTGAAGCGGTGGCGGGATACTACAAAAGCTTCGGCGTTGACATTGATCCCGACGAAATCCTCATAAGCGACGGCGCAAAAAGCGACTGCGGCAATATCGTGGACATTTTCGGCGAGAACAACACTGTTTTGATAACAGACCCCGCCTACCCCGTTTATGTAGACTCCAACGTCATGAGCGGCAAAAATATCATTTACGCCGCCTCCAATGAGGAAAACGGCTTCGCGGCAATGCCCGACCCGAACGTTAAGTGCGATATAATATATCTTTGCTCTCCGAACAACCCCACGGGTTCGGTTTACACAAGGGAACAGCTTAAAGTCTGGGTGGATTATGCAAAAAGCAAAAATGCCGTGATAATTTTCGACTCGGCTTATGAGGCTTTTATCCGCGACGAGTCCCTGCCAAGAAGCATTTTCGCCGTAGAGGGTGCGCGAGAGTGTGCGATAGAGATATGCTCCCTCTCCAAAACAGCAGGCTTCACGGGTATGAGGTGCGGCTATACGATCATTCCCAACGAGCTTAACGCTTACACTAACGACGGAACGCCGGTAAGCGTGTCCAAAATCTGGCGGAGACGTCAGGGCAGCAAATTCAACGGAGTGTCTTATCCCGTACAGTGCGCAGCGGCGGCGGTGTTTACCGATGAGGGACTCCGTCAGACCCGCAGCAGCATTGACTACTACATGGAAAACGCTAATCTTATGGCAAAGACCTGCGATGAGCTTGGCATCAGCTACACAGGCGGAAAAAATTCCCCCTACATATGGCTGAAATGCCCCAACGGCATGGGAAGCTGGGAATTTTTCGATTATCTGCTGAACGAAATACAGGTGGTGGGAACTCCGGGAGAGGGTTTCGGTCCCAACGGAAAGGGCTGGTTCAGACTGACGGCGTTCGGTTCTCACGAGAACACAGCAGAAGCAATGAAGCGACTCAAAACTCTTTTGAAAAAATAACGATAAAGGTGAAATTATTATGAATATTTTGAGCTGCTGTATGGATATACCATCGAAAGAAGCATAGGAAAAAATCCGCGGACATGTCTTAAAGCTTAAACAGTCCACGGAAGAAAAAAGATCAAAAATTTATTTATAGCTGATTTACACTTACGCAGCGTCTCTCAGTCCCTTCTTAACGCATCAACAGGATTGAGGGACGCCGCTTTATATGCGGGATACGCTCCGAAACAGCCGCCGACAGCCAGCGCTATAAGCATTACCGTTCCGCACAGTTTCAGATTAAGCGCGGCGGGACTTCCCACAGCGGAGCATATTGCCGAGGAAATAAGCATGCCGGAAACTATCCCCGCAAGACTTCCAATAAGAGTTATAAGTTCCGATTCAAACAGAAATTCCGTAAGGATAATTCCGCGGCTTGCTCCGACGGATTTTTTTATACCTATCTCCCCCGTCCTTTCGCTGACCGAAACAAGCATGACCGTCATTATGGAAATTCCCGAAACCACAAGGCTTATCCCCGCAACTGCCGAAAGAGCGGCGGTTGCTATGGAAAGAATATTGTTCATTTTCTCCTTTTGGCTGAGCAGATTGTCTACTGAAAAATCGCTGCCGTTTCCCGAAAGTACTGTCTTAACCGCGGCTGCTGTCTCGACGCTGCGTGTAACGTCGTCGAGCTTTACAGTTATCTGATCAAAATTATTCCTGCCCAGTCCCGACTGCATTACCGAATACGGTACGTACACAAAGTCGGGAATAAACCCTCCAAGCATATTCTGGAGCGTATTAACGCCGTTTTTGACGACTCCCACCACTTCAAAGTCTGTGGGGATACCGCCGATGTTTATTTTAATGTTCTTGCCCACAATGTTCGTTCTTTTGTAGTGCTCCAGAGCAATAGCTTCATCAATAACGCACACATTGTTATTTTCCAGTATATCACCTCTGTTGAGCAGTCTGCCGTGTATCACTTCAAGGTCGATAACATTGTCTGCATCCTCGTTCACGCCCCACGTCATGACCGTTACCCTGTCATTTTTTATTTCGCCGCTTGTGATGATGCTCATAAGCGGCATTGCATTTTCCACGGTATCGAGGGACTTGATCTTATCAAGCTCCTCCTCGGTAAGCTTATTTACCGCTCCCGACTGGACGGACACTACAAGGCTGTCCATACCCATGCCCGAAAGCTCGCTGTTTATGGACGCTTTTCCTATCTCTCCGATAGAGGACACCACAACCACTGACATCACACCCACGGCGATACCGGCTATCGTGAGAAAGGAACGGAGCTTGCTGCGGAAAAGACAGCGAAAACCGCTATGGATAATATCAGTCATCGGCTTGCTCCTGTTCCGCCAGCTTAACGGCTCCGCCGTTCTCCACCAGCTCGTCCACGGTAATTATCTTCTCACTGTCGTATATCGGCGTTTTCAGCTCAATACCTCCGCTCAGCTCGGCTCCCGTCTCAATGTACAGCTTTTCCGCCCTTCCGTCCCTGAGCAGATAGACGTACTCGCCGTTATCGTCCTGATTGACCGCTTCATACGGCACAAGGCTCATTGTGCTCGGTTCGGAAGTTATAAGCTTTACCGAAGCGGTATAACCCTGTTTCAGGGTATCGTCGGGACTGTCAATTTTTATCTTGACCTCAACAGCGGTTTTCTGAACATTCCCGAACTGCACCTTTGAAGCTGTGTCGGATATCCTGTCCACCGACCCACGGAACACCGTGTCGGGAAAAGCGTCCCCCGTTATTTCGGCAGTCTGCCCCAGCTCCACCCTGCTTATGTCCTGCTCCGGAACATAAGTCTGAACATAGGTTTCGTCCTTTGTAAGATTTTTCATGATAGTCCCCGACAATGAAACGGTATCAACGTGTTCCACCTTTTCCACCTTAACAACAGTCGCCGTAGGAACGCTTTTCAAAACCATTTTCGGAGCAGCAAGCAGTCCTGCCGTCATTAAACCACACACTGCGATCGTTCCGACGGCAAATTTATTTTTCATAATAATTCTCCTTTCGCACATTACTGAGAATAGTGTGCCATTTCAAGGAGAATTTATTACAACAATTAAGCAAAAAATCTATGCGGATATTTGATGCAGATCAACACCTCTGCACAGGCATATAAGCATAGCCTGATTTATGTTCGGCAGTATCAAATACCTCAAGCTCCTGTGCACCGTTTTCTGCCATTTTGAAGCCGTGAGCCGGCATGAAATAATCTCTGATAAATGCAAAAAGTTCCCAGATCTCACACTGTTCATTTGACAGAAGCTGCGAGGACGAGTTATCCACGTGTACACGAATATACAATGAAGCAGGAATTTTGTATACATCTACACCCTCAGGCTGTGCCTCTGTAGAAACCTCGCGCACAAATCCATATGCACGTTTTTTTTCATCAAGCCAAAAATTTACGCTTAAATGAATGTCATAAAGCGGAAATACCGCGTCTGTCAAAGCATCGTATGCGTCCTGTTCATCGTTGGCTTCCACAGCGTTTATTGCTGAATTAAAATCGGAAATATCCGAAAAATCCTTCGCATATATCATTTTTCCGGCAAAGATAGTTTCAGGTTTTTCCACTATATCAAAAACAACCCATCCGACTTTGATGGTATCAATTACCTTTTCTCCGCTGCTATTTTCGGTGTCCAGCAAACAGTCAACCGAAACGTTCAGTACACACGCAAGATTCTTCATATTAAAAATGTCTGGCAAACAGATTCCGTTCTCCCATTTTGAAAACGCCTGTTCGGAAACGCCTATTTTCGCGGCTGCCTCCTTTTGGG
>CAMWRN010000246.1 GCA_947176675.1 uncultured Clostridia bacterium
TCCGAGCGGTTTGTCCTTGGCAAAAACTGAACGTGGAGAGTCCAGTCATATTAAAGCAGGTATGATTGCAGGCGGCGAAACCAAAACAATGTCATGGGTAGTGCGCGGCGATAAAAAGGGTGAATATTATTTATCTGCTGACTTTAACTGTGTTCTCACTCCGTTTATGGAAGAAATTAAGCTCGAATTTAAAAATGAGAAACCGCTTGTTTTTTACGGCGTTTACTCATTGTACCTTGACTTTGATTATACGGGATTTGATCCTAATTCCGACTACTGGACAGCAAAATTTACGCTGACAAATGTTTCTGATAAGCCTGTATATGATGTTGATATTGACTTCCGTGCATATAAGTATTTTGACGATATTGAAATTTCAGATATGATGCTTGAATATCCAAGCGGATTAAAAGAACATATACCGTGGACAGGCAAAGATTCTTCAGATGTCAAGAGTGAACCTGACAATGAACATAAAGAAGAATTTTACCCTGCATTGTATGGAGATGAATTTGATGAATTAAGCCTTAAAACGCTGAATCCGGGCGAAAGTATAACAGGCTACTACAGTGTGTCAAATTTCCAGCACCATATACCACGTTAAAACTAAACGTCATCAATAAATTTACGTTCCACAGCCGCTAAAGGCTGTGGAACAACAGGAGGAAAAAGCGATGAAACTGAAACGCAGAATAATATCAGTAATAACCGCGGTAATGCTGTCATTGAATATGTTAATAATCCTGCCGCCAAACGCATTTGCATTAAGCGGGGACAGTCGCACGTATGAAAAGGACGGCTACACAGTTACATATAAAATAGGCAGCGAGTGGGAAAACAACCGAACTGTCGAGATCAACATCAAAAACACAGGAGAGGAGTCTATCCTCAACTGGGCGCTGAAATACGATGTAGACGGTGAAATGAGTAATCTTTGGAATTCAAAGCTCTATGACAAGGGCGAGGATTACGTAATTATCAAAAACAATGGATACAATTATGAGATAGAGCCGGAAAAATCGGTAAGCTGCGGGTATATCGTTACGGGCGAGGAAACTGTTATCCCCGAAGATATAGAACTTTGCAGCAGACGTATTGACGTAAGCGCAGGCTATGATGTGGATTTCAACGTAACAAGCGATTGGCATACAGGCTTTCAGGCTGAGGTGACGATTGAAAACACCTCAACCGAGCCTATTGAAGCGTGGACTTTGTTTTTCGACGGAAATTTTACAATAAATAACATATGGAATGCTAAGCTGATTTCAAGTGAAAAAGGCAAATATGAGGTTGCAAATCAATTGTGGACAACCCCTATCAAGGTAGGGGAAAGTGCGACCTTTGGCTTTACTGCGGATAAATCCGCGACCGAAAATGCTAAAGCGGAGAATTTTCAGCTTACTGCAATGGTTATCGGTGAAAGTATTCTTGAAAAAGAACCCGTTATTGATTACGAGCTTGATACGGACGAGGACGGTCTGCCCGATTACTACGAGGATATTTTCGGTACTGATAAAAACAAAGCCGACACAGACGGTGACGGACCTTCTGACGGTTACGAGGTATTATATCTCGGAACTGACCCACTGAAAGCCGACAGCGACGATAACGGCATAAACGACGGTGATGAGGATTTTGATAAGGACGGTCTTACAAATGCAAAGGAGTGCGAATTGGGAACAGACCCGAATAATGCCGATACGGACGGTGACGGGCTGGGTGACGGTGAAGAAGTTAATACTTACGGAACTGACCCGTTAAAGTATGATACTGACGGTGACGGAATTTCAGACGGCGATGAAATTATACTCGGACTTGACCCTAAAAGCGCAGCTACAGACGGAACTCCCGATGGGGAGCGCACGTTTACACAAACGGTAGAAGCAGAGTCGGAAGTTCTTTCCGCAATTAACGATAATGAAAGCGTACCTTTTGATGTTTCGCTTGAAATGAAAGCGGCTGGAGTTGCTGAAAACAATGTTTATGCCCGTGAAAGCGGTTATTCAAATGCTATTGAAAATACCGCAATTATCGGTGTTGCTCCCGAATTTGTTTACAGAGACGGGCTTTCCGTTGAGGAGGTTACTGTAAAGTTTAAGCTTGAAAATTCTGTCATAAACAACACATTGGGTACATATACTGACGAGAGCGATGAATTTAAGGGAATAAAGCGTCTTAATGTTTTCATGTTCTTTGAGGACGTTAATATGCTGCTGCCTGTTGAAACTTTCCACGATGAAACAACGAATACCGTATATACTAAAACCGACAGGGTGGGAACATACTGTCTTGTTGATATGGAAATATTCCTCGACAACCTTGATAAACAGCTTAACGGTGATGACGAGCCTAAAGCTGGAATTGAGGAACAGTCTGAGGAAAGCGAAGCTTTGTCAGAAAATTCGCTTGACAAGGTTATGGCTATGAGTTATAATGGTGTTAGAATGAATTCCAATAATTCTGTGAATTTAGCGAATTCAACTGGTTCTAATGCTGCTGTAAACAGAGACGATTTCGATGTCGTTTTTCTTGTTGACTGCCGAGAAATCTATGACAAAGATAACTACGAGGTTATAAAAAGAAATATTATCGAAACTGCGGACGCTGTTTTTATTCAATCGCCTAAAGCACGCGTTAAAATAATTGAAATGTATTCAACAAATGATACGGTTGAAAATGGAACAGCAAAAAAAGTTGTAAAGCGTAAATATATTGGAGAATCTGATGGTGAAAGTGATTATTTTTACAATATAGACGAAGTGTATTCTGCATTAGCCTACATCAAAGATAATACAATGCCGAAGCATTCTGACTGTAGTATTTCTGACGCGGTGAATTATGTTTATGATGAATACAATAATAGAGATACGTATGTATTTTGTATTGTTAGAACTAATGGCATTTACTATGGTTCACAGGAAAAATCCAAAAGTATTTTAGACGATATAAACAATAACAATTTACCTATCCAGATAAGTACGATATATAACGAAAACACATCGTCAAAATATGGTTATGCCAGGAATATGGTTGCTAAAACAGGCGGCAGCACATGGTATTCTTATGAGGGTTCTTCTGCGTTTATGCTTAGCAGAATTTATGGTAAGGTTCCTCAGTTAAAAGGGTATAAGGCTATTATTGGTACTGGGTATAAGACGGTATTGCTTAACAGACCAATTGAAATGCAGTATGAATGGTTTAAAGGCGGACTTTTAGATGAACTTACTGATGCTGATGATTTAGACGAAGATGGTCTTTATGATTATCAGGAGATTTTGTTTAGATGTTCTGACGAACCGCTTGGTGAGTGGCTTATTAATATTGATGACCCAAATAATATACAGCTTTATACCTTTAAGGAAATAAAAGGTAAAGTTGGTGAAAGTCTGTTTTACATTGAGAATGGTTTAAACCGGTATCGAAATTCAACTGGTGATTTCACCGTAAGCGTTGAATCGCTTAATAGTGCTCGTATTTTGCCTATTAAATCTGATCCGAATTCAATTGACAGTGATGGTGACGGCTTGTTTGACTATGAAGTTCGTACAAATGTCGACGGCATAATAATTGCACCCAAAGACCCACATGCATTGAAAACAGATGGACCTAATGGAATGTGGAAAGCGCATATTGAAAATGCAATGCGAACTGATATTCCAACAGAAAATATAAAATGGTATGGAGAAAGTATACCATCAACAGTAACAAATGTCGGTATAGAGGGATTTAATGAATTTAAAAAGGAACTTGAACAATTAATTGAAGATGGAGAAATATACTTAAATGATGAGGACACATATACATTTATAATGAATGGAGCTAATTGCGTTGCTTCAATAATGAATGAAATTGTCACAACAGGTAGTGTACAGTCAATTACACTTGATAATAGCAAAATTCAAAAATCAAAATTTTATTTTGATAGAACAATGGACGCGATTAAAAATGCAATTGTTAATCCGGAAAAATCTGTATATATACAGGCAAGTTTAGGTTCAAGGCTTTTAAATTTCAGAGCAGATAAAATA
>CAMWRN010000247.1 GCA_947176675.1 uncultured Clostridia bacterium
TCCCACAACAAGGCTAAAAACTATATTATCTCGGAGGACAAGCCTTTTCCCGCGCTTGTGGATATGGGAGTTTTCACTAAAGAGGGCAAGGTTGCAAAGCCTATGTACGGAAAATTCCGTCAGATAAACCGCTTTGCGGAGATAATCGACGACGCTCTAAGGGAACGGGGCTTTGACGGCGGCAAGACTCTCAAGGTCATTGATTTCGGCTGCGGAAAATCCTACTTGACCTTTGTGCTGTACCACTATTTCACGGAGATACGCGGCATTGAAACAGCTATGCTGGGTCTTGACCTGAAAGCGGACGTTATCGCAAACTGCAATGCCGCCGCAGAAAGATACGGCTATAAAAATCTTCGGTTCGAGGTTGGTGACATCAGCGGAACCTCCGAGCAGGGCAAGGTGGATATGGTTGTGACTCTCCACGCCTGCGATACGGCTACGGACTACGCGCTGCACAATGCGGTCATGCGGGGTGCAGACATGATATTTTCCGTCCCCTGCTGTCAGCATGAGCTGAACGGACAGATGAAGTCTGAAAAGCTTTCCCTGCTTACCCGATACGGCATCATAAAGGAACGAGCTGCTGCGCTTTTCACCGATGCGATACGTGCAAATCTGCTTGAATACTGCGGCTATAAGACACAATTGCTTGAATTCGTAGACTTCGAGCATACGCCGAAGAATATTCTCATACGTGCGGTAAAGCGAAGTGGCGTCCCGAAAAACAGGGAAAAATATCTGAACGAGGTAAAGGCTCTCACAGAGGAATTTTCCTTTGAGCCTACTCTTTGGAGACTGCTGAAGGAAAGCGGAAAGCTCCCTTGAGCGAAGTACCTTGAAAAATTTTACGGAGCATGAAAAAATGCACAAAAAATTTGTCGGATCAACACTGTTTTTTTATGCCCGAATTTGCAGAAATTCTATTGACTTAACGCCCGTAAAGTGTTATGCTTATTAGAAATATTCAATTTTGCCGTTTGTTTTTCCGAACGGGCAAAATACGTCGAAAGTTTTACGGGAGGTAATTTTATGCTGGAAACAAACTATTCCGAGAAATTCGTAAAGGAAGGTCTTACCTTTGACGACGTGCTGCTGATCCCCGCCGAATCTGACTGCACTCCGAATATGGTCAGCCTTTCCACAAGGCTTGCGGGAGACGTTATGCTCAATACGCCTATCATGACGTCCGCTATGGATACCGTTACCGAAGCAAATATGGCTATCGCCATTGCGCGCGAGGGCGGCATTGGTATTATCCACAAGAATATGTCAATTGAGCAGCAGGCTGACGAGGTGGACAAGGTAAAGCGTTCGGAAAACGGCGTTATCGTAAATCCTTTTTCGCTTACCGAGGACAGGCTTGTTTCCGAAGCTGACGAGCTTATGGGCAAATACAGGATCTCCGGTGTGCCTATCGTTGACAGAGACGGCAAGCTGGTGGGCATACTTACCAACCGTGACCTGCGTTTCCTTACGAATTTTGATATCCCCATCGGCGATGTTATGACAAAGGAAAATCTTGTTACCGCTCCCGTAGGCACCGACCTTAACGGCGCACAGAAAATCTTAATGAAGCATAAAATCGAAAAACTCCCGATAGTTGACGACAACGGCACTCTCAAAGGACTTATCACAATAAAGGATATTGAAAAGGCTGTTCAGTATCCAAACTCCGCCCGTGATAAGTCAGGCAGACTTCTCTGCGGCGCGGCTATAGGCGTTGCCGAAAACATGATGGACCGCGCACGCGCACTCATTGACGCACAGGCAGACGTGCTCGTTCTTGACTCGGCCCACGGTCACAACATCAACATTGTAAACGCTGTAAGGGACGTTAAAAAGGCGTTCCCCAACACTCCCGTTATCGCAGGAAATATTGCTACCGCAGCAGCAGCAGAGGCTCTTATTGCAGCCGGTGCAGACGCTCTTAAAGTTGGTATCGGTCCCGGCTCTATCTGTACGACACGCGTTGTTGCAGGTATAGGCGTACCTCAGATAACAGCAGTCTACGACGTTGCCTGTGTTGCTGCAAAACACAATATCCCCGTTATCGCCGACGGCGGAATAAAGTATTCGGGAGATATCGTAAAGGCTCTCGCCGCGGGCGCAAACGTTGTAATGCTCGGTTCTCTGCTTGCAGGCTGTGATGAAGCTCCCGGCGAAGAGGAGATCTACCAGGGCAGACGCTTCAAGGTATACCGCGGTATGGGATCGCTGGGTGCAATGGCGTGCGGTTCAAAGGACAGATATTTCCAGGAGAACAGCAAGAAGCTTGTTCCCGAGGGCGTAGAGGGACGAGTTCCTTACAAGGGACTTGTTTCGGACGCTATCTTCCAGCTTGTTGGCGGTATCCGTTCGGGCATGGGCTACTGCGGCTGCGCAACGATAGAAGCTCTTCACGAAAAGGCTCAGTTTGTAAAGATCACAGGCGCGGGACTCAAGGAGTCTCACCCTCACGATATATACATAACAAAGGAAGCTCCCAACTATTCGGTACAGATTTAAAGGGAAAAAACAGATTAATAATTGTCTTTTTAGCCGGATAGCGATATAGTTGATTTCAAACCTTTCGTTAAAATGAAAAATACAACGGATTATAAAACAGCCTGCTTCTTGTTAAAGATGCAGGCTGTTCGTTATATCCTGAAGCTGTCAAATAAAGAAATATTTTTGCTTTTTCACATAGATTGGCTGCTATTTATAGGGTACGCCGTATCTCTCTGTATAAGTATAGGAGTAACAACCTTATGGACAGGCTCTTTAAGCGGCTGGGGACGGCGTTTTTTTCGCTCGTCCATCTGCATTATAAGTACTTGCATTACCTCGTCAGCCATAACGTCAACCTGCTGTCCTATGGTACTTATGGGCATGACTGCTTCTCTTGAAACAGGCGAATCGTCAAATCCCATTATTTTGTATTTGGGAGGAAGCTTGCCGTATTTTCTGAAAATTACATTCAGAAGTATATTTGCGTGAGTATCGTTCGACATAAATATTCCGGTAACCTTATCGGAATAAAGTTCCTCCAGCTCGGCAAAAAGTTTTTCTATTTCCCGACAGTTTTCGTCAAAGTTATTTCCAAGCTCGGTAAGTATAACGCGGTGCTCCACATTATTGCTTTCGCAGAATTCTTTGAAGCCCTGTATTCTTCCATAGGCGGGAACATCCGTAGAAACGTCCGCATTAACGTGTATAACTATATCGCAGCCGCTTTTTACGAGCAGACTTGCAGCCTGCACACCTCCCATGCAGTTGTCTGTCTTAACGCTGCAAACGTGCTTGTCCTCTCGTTCGACAGCAACGACGGGCAGGTCGTATGAAGCAAGCTCTTCCGACGGGATAGTGTGGCTTAATATTATCATTCCCTCTATGTTGTACGCAAGCAGCTCTTTTATATATTTCCGTTCGGTATCGACGTTTCCGTTGCCGGAAAACAGCAGAAATTTATAGTTATATTTTTCATATGTGGAAATAATATGATTTATAATATCGGAATAATAGTGCATATAAAGATTTGGCACTATTATGCCGACTATCTCGGTCTTTCCGTTGGCAAGCACCTTTGCAAGCTTATTTTCCTTATAATCCAGAATCTTCAGGGCTTCGGCTATCTTATCCTGATTTTCGACTGTGAGCGAATCGGGATCGTTGAAATATCTCGAAACAGTGGTTTTGGAAAATCCTGTATATTTTGCAATGTCCGCAAAGGTCACATTTTTCTTTTCCATAAAAGCATCTCCATATCCTAATCTCGAACAAAAAGTGTAGGTGAAAAATTCGCACAAAAATCATCTGTGAAAATAATTGCTCAATTTTTGCACACTTTTTAATTTGATATTAGTTTTACTGTAAAATATTATAGCACAACGTTTTTGTTTTTTCAATAGAATTACCGGTAAAGTAACCGGTTTTGTTAAGCCTGCACAAAGGACAGATTTTCAATTTGTATTTTTTCATAAATTTGCTGAAAGGCTATTGACAAATTGGAAATGACATTGTATTATTATATCATAAAGTAAC
>CAMWRN010000248.1 GCA_947176675.1 uncultured Clostridia bacterium
CGAACATATATTGTCTATCCACACCTTTGGGGGAATAACCTTTTCTTTTCGGTTTCCAGTCTCCGCGCCTATAATTATCCAGTCGGAAAAGGCGGAAAAAGTACTGTCCGTTTTCACATCTCGGTAAGCCGTTATATCCTCCAACAGCGGCTCTATGCTGAAAAAGGTATTGGCTTTCATAGGCATAGCACCAAAAGCCATAATTGCCTGTTCAAGCTGCTCTGTATTCGTGACAGACGTACCGTACCACATATTACCGTCAAGCGGCAGCCTGTTCCGCAAGTACAGCTTCTCATAACGCTTCGGATTTTTTGTAAGAAAAAGGTACGAGTGCTGCGGAGCATATTTGCAAGCCGCAAACACTTCACATATCCATTCATCGGGAATCCAGTCCCCGAAAAGGTCAGCCATACTGCATACAAAAATCGTTCGCGGTTTTGCCCACTTGTGCAGCTCGTCAAGCTTGTATCTGTGAAATGTGGGGCTAAAACTGTGAGGATATGGCAATATCTTTCCCGTCTGACTTTTGACAGGCTCGTTTTCCTCAAAAATATTGGCACACTTTTGATTACCGCCAAAACGCACCGCCATTTTTCTCGCATAGCAGTACGTACAGTCGTTGAAACAACCCGTTACGGGATTCCAACTGCTGTCGCACCATTCTATTTTTGTGTTATTCATACTCCGCGCTCCTTCGCAAGCTCAATAAGTTCAATTGATGTGTTATTTTTTATAAAATGAGCTTTCATTGATCGGAATGAATTCCAAAACGGATAATATGTATATACAGTCAGTTGCTTTTCAACCTCCTCACGAACCGCCTTGCGTTCCCTTTTTAGCTGTTTTCTTTGCTGAGCCGTAAGTAAGGATTTTTTGTGTTTGCAGCAGAATCTTCTGCGTTCCTCGCAATCCTCACAACACCATTTGGGTTTGAATTCGCCGTTAATAAAAACGGCTAAAATATAGTGAAGAGGTCTATCCTGCAAAACATCAACGGTTACGTTGTACCCGTCGATTTTTAACTTCACATAGCTGAATGGATACGAGAGCCTGTTCTCAACTTTTTTCCACTCTTCCTTAGTCATTCTTTTTCACACCTTTCTCTTTCAAACGCTAACATTAACGCCATTGACCGTAACGCTCGGATCGTCAAGGTCGATAACAAGACATCTCCTGCCGCCGATAACGCTTGTACGCACCTTGTCAGCCGCATAACGGTTGATGTTTACGGTTATTTCGGGCGTGGACAGCACTATCTTGTTCTCCGCAAGATTTTCCGCCGTAAGTCCGTCCGCTTCGCCTACCTTTTCCTCGAATACGGCGTGGAGCGAATCAAGCTTCTCGCTGCTTACCCCCGCGTCGAAAAGGATATTATGTAATTTATTTTCGTCAATAATCGGCAGCTCCGTCTCGTTTTTAGCGTTATTCACAATATCGCGTAAAGCTTCGTTGACTTGCGTAATGACGGTATAGCTAAGCTCGTCCGCCGCAACATCTGTGAGGACTTGCCGAAACGTTTCCTTTTCGCGCTGAAACGACATAACGAAATTACAGCCGAGAACGTCCTCTACTATGGAGAGATTAGGCTTTTGCGGCGATTTTGTGTAGTACATAACATTGTTCACATCAGGAGCGCGGTCGCTGAAAACAGGGAATAAAAAGCCGTCTGTGGGCGTTCTGCTTATGATGAGGTCGGTATTGGACTTTTTTGCAATAGCGTTTGTTTCTCCGTCAAACATCAAGCCGTAATCTTCCGTACATACGGGACAAACTGTAGCAACGATAAAATTGTATTCGTCCCCTTTCCCGTCATAGCTTTCACCTTTAGTCATAATGCTGTAGGTGCAGTACCCCATTATCAGCGTATACGCCATTCCATACTCCATATTGTCAATTATCCGAGCGAGAAGCTTGTCGTTGGCAAGCTCGTCCTCAAGCTTACCTTTAAGGGCAGCATACAGAACGTTCTGTGCGCCGTCTTCCTCGTATTCCTCGCGGGGAAAGCCGTACTCCGTAAGATTTTTTCCCAACTTGCCGCTAAGTACCTTTTTCAAGGTTTCAAGCATTACCGCGCCCTCGTCCTCTGGAACAAGGGCATACAGCCTGTTGTCCTTGCAGCGGACATTTTTCTGCGGGTCTACATAAGCCGACACAATGTGATTAAGAGTGAAAAAACCGCTGCTGTCTGTAAAATTCTTTTTGATTTCGGCAACTTCTTTTTTATTCATTTTCAGTTCCTCCAGTTTCAATTTTTCTCTTTATTTCTTTTAACACTTTTAAGGCAAGTCGAGCGTGTACAGTACTTATAGCTGTGCTGCCACCAATTACGGCGTATCTTAAACGCTCCTCAAAATGCTCGATAGTTTTCTGTAGTGTCTGTTCGTACATTTTGACTTCATCATCTGACAATTCTTCCTTATTCATTCTTTTTCGTACCTTTCCCTTTCAAACGCTCACATATATGACGTATAATCGTTCAACAGCAGTTCGGCACGATAAAAACACACTGCTTCGGGACTGTCGTCTCCATAATATATTTTCTCTATACTCTTATGAAGAAGCGTATTAACGACTGACAAGGGCAGATTTTCAAGTTTATCAAAATCAATTCTGAAGTTGCTGTCCGGCTTGTGCAATTCTTCAACTGTGACGATTGAATCGTTACGCAGTACCATAAAATAGAAATCATCGTATACAGACATATTTGAATCATTTTCCAGTCTGCCGTCGATTATTTTCAAACCGCTTTTGTAATTGTCGATACTAAGAGGCTTGTCGTAAGTCCACAATGAGTAAATACCGTCTTGCTGCGGTTTTTCAAATTTTACAGGATAATCCACAACCACTTTTTCATTGAAATCACTAATTTCCCATATAATTTCAATACGTACAATTTCGTGCAACTTATCAACGCTGTCAAAAACAATTGGGATACCCTTTTTGGTTTTTCTTCTGCCAAACCGTTTGGAAATACAGGCAATATTCTTGTTGGGATAAGGTCGGTCTATAAAAGTATTTTCGATTATATAAGGCTCTGTTTCATCTTTGAGATAATACATCATTTTTCCGCTTATCTTGCCATTTATGGGAAACCACAAATTGGCACGAATATTAAGTATAGCTTTATCTTGATAATCAACACCTAAATACTCAAAACTGCTTTTATAGTAATTCAGAATGCTGTGTTTATCATCAGAACCAAATGGGCACAATTCACGCATAACAAATCTCCTTTTATTATTTTTTTAGTTAGTCCGTCAATTCAATTTAGTCATCGGCTTTCTTTCCTTTTAGTTTTTTTCTCCCGCTTTACAAACGAGAGCATACCGTTTTCATCTTTGACAGGCGCATAATCGTGAGGAGACCATTCCCTGCCGCAGGATTCGCAGCGGAAGCTCGCGTATTTTATAACCGGAGGACAGGTCATCTCACCGATTATCTGTCCCATAGTATCACCGTCCATATTAACACCGTCTTTATACATCGGGTGCTCCGCGACAAAATAATACGTTGTCGAAATTCTTGCCAATACCGTTTTTTCGCCGCAAAACGGGCATTCAATGGGTTCTTTGATGTTTTCATTCATAATACATTTTCCTTTCCGTTCCCCAGTGGGGAATCTTTAAAAAATCATATCAATTAATACTGCTCTGATAATCATTTATTTTGTCAATAAGCTTTTGGTTTTCCTCCGCAAGTTCTTTCTGCTTATTCACTGCCGACAAATACATCGTAAATAAATCCTTTATAGATGTTTTGGAGAAATATGTAAATTCGTTGATTTCTATCCAATCTGCAAAGACAGCAGGACTTCTATCGTGTGAATCTCTGTTAAATCCATATTCATAAATATTCTTCTTATAAAACTTAACAAAATTACTGTCATTTTTCCAGTTTGGATAATATCTTTTCAGTTCACTGTCATTTGACTTTACTACAAAATCAAGTACATTCATAGCAGCTTCTTCTGAAAAATAAATATCATCACCGTTTAAGTA
>CAMWRN010000249.1 GCA_947176675.1 uncultured Clostridia bacterium
CAGGACAGCAGTCATCGTAAAAATTTTCTAAAGTTATGCTGCTCATGCCCTTTTCAACGCGGTAAAGATTTGCGGATATCAGATCACCCATAAGCTTCAGCTTGTCGCGCTCCGCGGAGACTTTCAGTTCCTCACGCTGATTGGAAAGCCGCCTCGCGGTACGTTCCGAGGCGTTTTGCAGCAGCTTGTAGAGATCCTGCGAACGCTGCTTCATTCGGGAAATACTGTCCCGCTCGCTGTAGAAATAATCCAGCAGACCGCAGGCGGAGGGAAGCTCTTTAGTTGTCATAAGTCCGCTGTACTGATAAATGGGCATAAACGAAAAATCCTTCAGTATCCCGTCGCCGTCCTTTACGGCAGTGTAGGAGCATTTCCCCTCGCGGCACTCGCCGGCGGTCTGCTCAACGGCGAAAATCAGACGCTCCAAAGTTTCATCCCGAAGCTCGCTTCTCAATAAATCTTTGCCCTGTGCGGCATAGTATACCCATTCACGGGCGACAATAGGCGAAATTCCCTCAAAAATTTTTACTAAGGCTTTTGCCGCGTCACCATCGGGCTGAGCCTTTAGCGCTTCAAGAGCCGCCGATATATCTTCGCCTGTGCAGGTCCTGAGATCGAGACGGCTGTCTCTGGGCGGATAAGTATAGGTCATGCCCGGCAGAACTGGTCTTTCACGGGACATTTCGGGATCGACCCGTTTTATGCTGTCGATTATTTTTCCATCGGCATTTATTATCACCAGATTTGAACAGCGGCCCATTATCTCCGCCGCAAGGGTGATCTTCACCATGTCGCCAAGCTCGTTCATAGCCTCGAAATCAAAGTACAGAATGCGCTCCAGACCGTCCTGCCTGATGTCAAGAAGTCTGCCGTTGCCGAAATGCTTTCGCAGCAGCATACAGAACATTGGCGGGACTTTCGGGTTTTCGATGGATTTTTTCGTGATATGCACCCGCGCCGATCCTGCCGACGCGGAAAACATAAGCTTCTCGTTTCCTCCGCGGGTGCGGAAGGTTATTATCACCTCTTCGCGGGAGGGCTGACTGATCTTGTCGACCCTCCCGCCTATTAACGGTTCAAGCTCTTTTTTTACCATATAGAGAAATGCGCCGTCCAACGCCATAATTATTCCTCCTCATTATCGGAAATGTTCACGGATAAAGTCATTTTAAACGGTTCGCAGTCGGAAGCCTTTGATATTTCAACCGACACCTCAAATTCCCGCTCGTCTATCTCCTCCGTAAAGGAATTTTCAATACTCCGTCCGCCCTGATAGGTGACGAACTCGCCTATCTCGAAAGCAAGATCGTCAAACATTTTTTTCAGCTTTCTGCGGATACCGAAATGGTTCACCACGTCAAAGGCAAGATCCATTTCCTCCAGCGTCGTAAGAATGTCAACCCCGCGGATATCCTCGGTTTCGATAATTTTCTCGTCGTGGAAACGTTCGTCCGCCTCGATACAGAAATCGTAGGGTTCGATAAAGGGCTTCTCTTCGTCGTTTTCGGTATCCTCGTCTGTCTCGGAATATGCGTTCTCGGCAGCAACATTTTGCTCCTTTGGAGATACCCCGAGGATCATATAGGCGGCTGTAAATTTGATCCATAACATAATAGAATGCAGTATCAGAGTAAGAATTAAATCAAAATCAAAAAAGCCTGCTATGGACACAAAGGCTTTGCCGGCGAGTACCTCATTGTAAATATCTTCCCTGTAAAACGTCAGGATCAATTGGCTTGCCAATATATCCGCAAGATACAGAAGCACCAAAACTATCATAAATTTAAATCCGCGTTTGATGGATCTCTTTATTGCCGCCGCCAAGCCGTCCGATGAATTTTCGGCATAAGCGTAAGGCATAAGAAAAAACAGCTCGCTTAAAACCAATATAACTAACGCTATTATCGCGGCGGCAAAAAGAGCTCCCGTATTCTCGTCACGAGAAGCAAAAATGCTGAACATGATCAAATAAGGAAAGGCAGATGCAGAAACTCTAATTGCTGCCACCGATATAAGATACGCCGCAGCGGATTTTGCAAATCCCGCCGCGCTTCGGTAAAAGTCAAAAACCGAAAGTATGTGAGGCTTTCTTCCGTTCACGCGTTCAAAACAGAACCTGTAAAATCCTATATACAGCGGAGAAACAGCTACAGCTATAACTAAGTTAAAAAACGCCGCAATGCCGTTCCAAGCCGGGCTTTCCGCATTTGTAATGATCATGCGTGAAAATTGGTTCGTAATGTTGCTCATCGCCATTAAAACGATATAAAAAATAAACATAAACGGAAGCACCTTTGTAAATGACATTTTAATTTTATTCATATTGTCAGCCCCCTAAGCTTTCTTGTATGTAAGTATCTCAAACCCAATCTCCGTGGCAAGACTTTCAAGCCGTTCCAGACGTTCATGTCCCTCCGCGCCTGTTTTGTAGAAGTACGGAGTCATGGAGAAAAGCGCGGCTATGTCCTCTCCCGACGGCAGAAAAATTTCCCCCGAAACCTTTTCCGCACCCAAAAATTCAAATCCGTCAAGTCTGTAGTCCTTTACTGCATTGGGATAAGGCTCGTCATAGACCGAGCATTTAAGCTGCCACAGATGTCTTTCGGCGGGAATTACCATTATAAATATCCCGCCGCGTTTCAGCACACGCAGGAATTCCTCTCCGCAATAAGGCGCGAAAAGACTTGTGACTATATTGCAGCTTTCGCTTTTCACAGGCATATTGAAAACGCTTGCAGCCACAAACAACGCAGATTTAGTACGTCTCGCGGCGTAGTCGGCGGCGGTTTTGGATATGTCTATCCCAATAATTTCCGCATTCATGTCCTTGACAGTCTCAGTGATCTTCTCGGTATAGTAGCCCTCCCCACAGCCTGCGTCAAGTATCCTGCACTCCTCGCAAACGTGAGCAGAAACAGTTCTGCACAAAGCTTCCGCAAGTATTACGTAGTACCCCTTGTCGAGGAATTTTTTCCTCGACTGCACCATAAGCTTGTTGTCTCCGGGCAAAGCGGAGTTCATCTTGTTTGATTGCAGAAGATTTACATAGCCGCTTTTGGCGATATCAAAGCAATGCTTTTGCGGACACAGAAAGGACTTCCCCTCCCGCGCAAGACTTCCGCCGCATTTCGGACAAATAAGCATAGCAGCAGTCTCCTTACAGAATATAGTCAACGGGATCACAGCCGGCTTTGGCTCGAACCGCTTCAAGCTGGGGATATTCCTCGGTGAAACGGTTTATCAGATATGGAACGGCAATGTCCTCCGTGTGGAAATGTCCGCAGTCGTACAGTGTGATACCGCTGTTCCGCGCGGTTATCCACTGATCGTGTTTAACGTCACCCGTGATGTAAGCGTCCGCGCCTGCGGCAATTGCAAGAGGTAAATTTCCCCCAGCTCCGCCCGAACAGAAAGCAAGCTTTTTTATCGGCTTCCCGCTGTTTGTATAACGGACGATAGTGCAGCCGAACGTATCTTTAAGAAGCCTGCCCAGTTCATCCGGCATTATCTCGTTCCCCGCAGAGCATACCCAACCGTAACCCCGTCCGTCGGAGTGAATGGGTTCGAGAACGTTCTGCTTTTTAAGCTTCAGAGCAGGAGTCAGCATATCAAAAATAATATCGTTGATACCTCCGTCAGCCATATCCAACGGCGAATGAAAGCAAATACAGGCTATGCCGTGCTTTAAAGCAAGACAGGCAGGATTGCTTTCATTTAAAGTGTAAAGCGGATGAAAAATTACAGGGTGGTGCGCGATGATGACTTCCGCGCCGATCTCCGCAGCCTCGCGGACGACATCGCAGGTAATATCCAAAGCGAAAATAATTTTTGTCACCGGCGCGTTCTCGTCCCCCACAAGCAAGCCGGAATTGTCTCCCTTGTGAAGATTTTTTAGGGGCGCGATCTTGTACATAAGTATCATAATATCTTTTACGGTATACATATTTTTTCTCCCGATTCTTTTTAAAATTTCGGCGGCAAGCGCGATCCTTTCAGT
>CAMWRN010000250.1 GCA_947176675.1 uncultured Clostridia bacterium
GTACCGAATACACAGTAAAGGTTCAGTCGGTAAACGGCTCGTGGAAAAGCGGCTACTGCGCCTCGATAAGCGTTATACCGAAAGCCTCCTCCAAACCCGACAGACCTGATAACCTGACCGCTGCGGGGGCATACAGAAGCATAAGGGCGTCATGGAAAAAGGCAGACGACGCAGAATGGTACAATATTTACTATAAGCTCCGTTCCGACACGGAATACACTAAAGTAGGAAATATCACGGCAACGTCGTATACTATTTCCGACCTTGAGGACAAGTCGGAATACGTTCTGTATGTTACCGCAGAAAACGAATACGGTGAAAGCTCTCCGTCACTTACGGCAGCTGCTTCCACAACAGACGTATCCGCCCCAATTATGCCTAAGTACAACCTTATAAACACAGGCGAGGAGGGAGAAAAGGGACAGCACATTATCTCTGCTTCGCAGAACTACGGTTCAATGATGAACAGTTCACTGGACGAAAGTGCAAAAACAGCATGGGGTACTGTCGATCACGACCCGAATTCCTACTATCTGCGTAATACTTGGGACGATGGCGGATACAACAATATTAACAGCAACGGTCTTTTCTATGAATTTGACGAGGAATACACCATTCAGTCCCTTGCGCTTTTTGAGGCTGTTCCCACAAGTCCGAATCTTTTCTATACAAAGATAAATTATTGGGACGCTAACGGAGTTCAGACTTCTTTAAATTACGGTCAGGTCTCTACTATCAGAAAGACCGACAGCGAGGGACGCGCATACTATCTTATAAAGCTCCCTCAGAAAGCACAGATAAAGAAGATACAGATAGGACTTGCGCGGTATCTTGCAAGCGGAAATATCAACGTTTCCGAGGTTTACTTCTATCATTACGATACTATTGAGGACGATATTGCAAATTTGTATGACGATGATCTGCACCTTGTTCTGAAGCCGGAAGTTACACAGGCTGTTATCGACGGACTAAGAGAACGTCTGAATACTCCCGACGAGGTAAGCGGCGAATATAATCCTGACAAGGAGCGGCTTGAAACAGAGCTTCAGAATGCAGAGGATATCCTGAACTGTAAGGATTTGGGCGATCCGGTCTACATACATAACGAAATAAGCACATCTGATGTGAACAGAGGATTTTCCGGTCTGAACGCATGGCAGCCTGTGGGCGTGACCGCTGCGGCAGGAGATACTGTTACCGTGTATGTCGGTCACAATACCAAAACTACAGGTGCGGCTACAAATCTACAGCTCGTGGCTACCCAGTATCATGCTGAGTCAAGCGCAATGGCATCCACAGTCGCAACGCTTAAAGTGGGCGCAAATGTTATCGACATACCTAAGATATGGTCAATAGACGAAGAATCGGGCGGCGCACTGTATATCCAGTATACGGGCAGCAATGCGGACGATCGTTACGCAGTCCGTGTAAGCGGCGGCGTTCATGTGCCTGTGCTTGACCTTTACGGAATTGAAGATGAAAGCGAAAAGCTGTCTCGTGCGGAAGTTTATATTGAGGAGCTGCAAGCATATGTTGACCAGATGGAAACCCTCCATAATCAGCACCACGCGAACTCCTCAAACGGAAATGTGAACAAATACGCCTACAATGCGCAGAACTGTATTCTGGGCGCGTCGGATATACTTCTTGACAATATGCTTTTGTCACTGCCCGCAAAGCGTATACTTGACGGTACAGGACAGGGAAGCACAGCTGATAAAGCGGCGCAGACTGTAAGATCCGCCGAAGCGATAGAGGATATGCTGTATCTTTTCTATCAGCACAAGGGACTTAACGACAATGCGGAAAACGTGATAGACAGACTTCCCAAGGGACATCTCAATATCCGTTATCAGAGAATGTTCAGCGGCGCGTTTATGTATGCGGCGGGAAATCATATCGGCATACAGTGGGCAGAATCAGCAAATCCGCTGGCGTTAAGCGGTGTTGTTTCCGACGAAAGCGGAAGATACATAAGCGGAAGCTATTTCGGCTGGGGCATAGCTCACGAGATAGGTCACTGCATAAATCAGGGCGCGTATGAAGTTGCCGAGATTACAAATAACTATTTTGCTCAGCTTGCTCGGGCGAAAGACACAAACACAGGTATGAGATTTACCTACGAAAATATTTACGGAAAGGTAACGTCGGGTGCGACAGGTCAGGCGCCTAACCTTGCCACACAGCTCGGTATGTACTGGCAGCTGCATCTTGCTTACGATAATTGCTATAACTACAAGACATACGCTGACCACAGCGAGCAGCTTGAAAATCTGTTCTATGCAAGAATGGACAGCTATGCGCGTACACCTTCTCTTGCTCCGTCACCGGGCGGTATACAGCTTACGCTGGGCGGAGGAACAGACCAGAACCTTATGCGCCTTGCGTGTGCGGCGGCGGAAAAGGATATACTTGAATTCTTCGAGCGTTGGGGAAAAATTCCCGACAGCGCAACGATACAGTATGCAAGCCAGTTTGAAAAGGAACAAAGAGCTATTTATTACGCTGACGATGATTCCCGCGTTTACCGCATTGAAAGACCATACGGCGGCTATCTCGGAACAAGCGGAAACGTTCAAGCGGTAGGTTCGGATTCGGCTGCATATGTTTCATGGAGCGATCCGAGTCAGGTCATCTTTAACCTTTCGTCTGAAAATATTCCTGCCGACGAGGTTCTCGGCTATGAGATAGTACGCTGCACAACATCGGGCGGACAGGTGACTAAAGAGATCGTTGGCTTTACTGCAAGCAGTACCTTTACCGACTACGCGGCGGGACTTAACAACAGAGTAGTTACCTACGAGGTAACGGTGGTCGACAGATATCTTTACCGTTCCGCACCGAAGATTTTGGATTCTATAAAGATACAGGACGACGGCAGTCTTGACAAGACATGGTGGACAGTAAGCAGCACAGGCATAACCGCAAGCAATCTCTCATATGAGGGAACAGGCAGCGACGATATGCCATGCGCTCCGAAAGCTGACGATCCGATCCTCCTTGCTGCCGACGGAAACAACAGCACCGAATATACGGGCGTGATCTCTTCAAATGCCGAAATAACCATAAACTTTAACAAGCAGGAAACTGTTTCGGGATTTAAGTACACAGCGGGCAGCGGGGCGGCTGTAGGTAATTACAGCATAATGGTAAGAACAGAAAACGGCTCATGGCAGGAGGCTGCAAGCGGCTATCTGGGCGGCAGCGGTACGGTTTACTTTGAAAATGCGGACAGAAAGTACATAAGCACTTACAAGGCGGACGCTGTAAAGCTTGTTCTATTTGACCAGCCGAGACAGGAGATCTCGATCGCAGAGCTTGACGTTATTGGAGTAACCGGCGATGACATTGACTTCAGGAGCGCGGACGGAACTGCGGCGATAGGCGTACTTTCACAGGATTACAGGTACGGCAGCGGGGAGACTGATGTTATCCCAAGCGGCTCGATAGTATTCACAGGCGCGTACAAGGGTAACCCCGCTTACAGTGTGGTAATGCTGTTCGACCAAAACGGAAATGTCGTAGGCGGTACCGATTCCGCAGGCTATCTGAGCGCTAACCAGATAATTCTGGCTGACGACCCGGGCAGCGGACTCTTGGAGGACGTTGCGAACGGCACATGGATATACTGGATAGAGCCTTCGGAAAACGTTTCTTTCGGAGGAATATCACAGGTACGGGCGGAGCTTTACCGTGTAAACAACGCGCTTACAAATGAGGGAGAAAGACTTGTAAGTGACTCGATGTTTGTTGATTTCCCGCAGATGCTTCCCGAAATAAGCCTTGGCGGCGGCAGGTATGAGGCCGATGAAAAGACTGATGATACTGTGAATACCGAAGCTCCCGACAGTACTGAAACTTCGGACAGCACGCAGAATACCGAATGGACGGAGGAATAATTAATATGAATATGTTTTTTAGCAGTAAGTCCGTCGGTACTTCCGCGGAAAAGATAAAGATAATGG
>CAMWRN010000251.1 GCA_947176675.1 uncultured Clostridia bacterium
TTAATGATACGGCGACCACCGAGATCTACACCTATTAAGTCGTCGGCTGCGTCATATGTGTATATGAGACAGCCTGATAGACGTGAGCGGCTCTATGTTTTCGGAGGATAAGCTGCCGTTGGTGCAGAAAGCGTTCACTATGCTGACAGATAATCTCACCGAGGACGACAGAATTTCTATTGTTACCTATGCAGGCGAGGAGAAAGTGATCCTCAAAGGCACAAGCGGTGCGGACAAGAAAAAGATCAAAGACGCTATAAACAGTCTTGAAGCGGGAGGCTCCACCTACGGCGAAGCGGGAATAAACCGCGCTTATGAGCTTGCAGAAAAATACTTCATAAAGAACGGCAACAACCGCGTGCTTCTGGCTACGGACGGTGATCTGAACGTGGGTCTTTCCAGCGAGGAGGAGCTTACAGAGCTTATCGAGAAAAAGCGTGAATCCGGAGTATTCCTGTCGGTGCTGGGTTTCGGTACAGGCAACATCAAGGACAACCGCATGGAGGCTCTTGCAGACCACGGCAACGGCAACTATTCCTACATTGACAGCGAGCTTGAAGCGAAAAAAGTCCTTGTTGAGGAAATGAGCGGCACGCTCTACACTGTGGCAAAGGACGTTAAAATTCAAGTAGAATTCAATCCTGCAAACGTGTCGGGATACCGCCTGATAGGTTACGAGAACCGCGCTCTCGCCGACGAGGATTTCGCAGACGATACCAAGGACGCGGGCGAGATCGGAGCGGGTCATACCGTTACTGCGTTGTATGAGATCGTTCTGAACGAGAGCGGAACGTCCATTCCAGAAGCGGAACTGAAATATCAGCAGAACACTGTTACAGGCAACAAAGACGAGCTTCTGACAGTCTCGCTGCGCTATAAGCAGCCCGACGGGGACACAAGCAAGCTGTTGTCAGTTCCCGTCACAATGGAAAGTTACAGCGCTAAAATGCCTGTGAATATGACATTTGCGGCAGCGGCGGCAGAGTTCGGAATGGTGCTGAGAGGCAGCGAGTACCGCGGTTCGGCAAGCTGCGGGCAGATACTGGAAATGCTCGGAGAGAATGGTTACGAAAATGACGAATACAAAAGCGAATTTGTTTATCTTGTAAGGACAATGGACAAACGCGGATATTGATGATACTATGCCAAAAGGCTGCGTAGCTATGACTGCGCAGCCTTTTTCTTTATGACGGTTTAAAGCACTGTGAAAGATTCCGTATTCTTTGTGTATTTTGGATTCCTTAAAGACATTTTTATTCATCCTTTTTCTGTATTCTATTTTACCATACTTGTCCACTTTTTATTATATATCGGTAATACAAATGTGCAATTTTTCAAAAGGAACTGACAAGCGCAGTCAGTGAATTTATGCTAAAATAAAATTAGCAAAAGCGCAGAAATGCGCCTTTCGCCAATACAGAAAGGAGTAAATGATATGATTTTAACAGACGAAATTTGCGATAAGCTGTGTGCAGCAGCAAAGGAGAAAAGCAAGGAGATTGGCATTGACATTAGCTTTGCGGTTTATGATGAAAACGGACTTCCGAGAGTATACCGCCGTTTTGGCGAGGCATTGGTATTGAGCATAACTCTTGTTCCCGGAAAGGCGTACACGTCTGCTGTGACACAATGCACAACAAAAGACGTAGCTAACTGCGCTGCCGATGGCGGTACTCTTATGGCAGTACAGACAAACGATCCTAAAATCACGCTTGTTGCAGGCGGCTATCCATTATTCGCAAACGATAAGATAGCAGGAGGGATAGGTGTCGGTGGAGGAACCGAGGAACAGGACTGCGAAATTGCAGAGTATATCGTATCTGTGTTTAATGAACTGATTAAATAACATAAAAGCGCAGTCCGCTCATTTGGACTGCGCTTTTTGTAATTTGTCTTTCAAAACCAGAATATCCTCCTTTGGCGGAGCATAAAACATCTTTTTATAATCCCGTATAAAATGTGAAAGACTTTCATAACCGACTTCCAGCGCAACATCTGTTACCGACATATTTTCATCTAACATAAGTCTGCGGGCTTCGGTAAGTCTAAGCCTTTTTTGACATTGTAAGGGACCCATGCCTACCGCGCTTTTAAATTTCCAATGGAAGTGTGAGGTACTCAAATTGGAATTACGCGCAAGCCCGTCAACGGTAAAAGAAGTTTTATAATTCTCCTTTATCCAGCGGTTCGCCTCGTAAATATCTTCTGCATCGCTTATGTTGATAATACTTTTAATAAACTGCTTTCCGCATGAGCCGCAGAGTGCATAGAAAGTAATTTCACGCTTA
This sequence comes from uncultured Clostridia bacterium, assembly GCA_947176675.1. Lineage (GTDB taxonomy): Bacteria > Bacillota > Clostridia > Oscillospirales > Ruminococcaceae > RGIG8773. Next base: position 2,289 of record CAMWRN010000251.1, read on the forward strand.
AGCTGCTTTCCCATAAACGCAAGAAACTCAATTTCACCTGTCAGTTCCAGCAATCTTACAACAGAGCCGATAATGTGTTTATCCGCTTGCGATAATGTTTCGTTGGGAAGATCTGATCGCAGTATTCTTTCGATCAGATCCCCGTCAATTTCGAGTATTCGAGTATTACAGAAATTACTTCTTCGGGATCAATGACCACCGCAAAAGATATAAAATCGTTTCTTTCAGAAAAAGTAAGCACTTCCCCCGAAAAAAGGCGTATCTATTGCGAACACAGAATACTGTCCCGCAACACAATCCATAATCCCCGATGGAGTGTGCAGCTGCATCGAACCGTCGGCTACAAAATAAATATAAGGTGTTTTCTTATTCGGCATTGAAATCTGTTTTGAGGTAAACCGATAAGTTGTTACAAATGGAATATTGCCATTTAACGTATCACGTACCAACTCCGAAATCCTATAAGCCATTTGTTTCATAACCTTTACAATTCCTTTTCTTTACTTGTGATAAGACCTCACCGTGTACACGGCGAGGTTCAAATCTATTAAGGCAAGCAGCAACACTGCTTAAAGCAGCTGTACCAATTTGCGTTCGCGCCACTTCTTGTAGCCAAATGCTGCCGCGGTATCAAACGGTATTAGCCTAAAATGCAATCGGGAGAAGACTTTAGAGGAATCGTCGTTTTGAGAATTTGTACTCAATTTATACTCAAACGAAATCCTGAATGCAGTAAAGTTGCTGTCATCAGAGCACGCGTTTACAACGCTTTGGTACTCTTTATTGACTATGAGACAATATAAACGATCTCTGCTTTTATGTACATTTTCTATCCGAAAAGCTCCACATCAGATATCTCGTTTCTGCTTTCCTTCTTGACTTTAATCATGCGCTCATAGGCGCCTTCGCTTCTGATCTCGGGAGCAAGATCTTTCGCTGCAAGTTCGGGTTCCGTTCCTTTTTCCGCCGTTTCTGTGGTATCTTCGGAAAATTCTTCGGCAGACGGTGGAATATCGCCCTCCTTGAGAAGCGAAACGCCCGTTACTATCTCGTCCATTTCGTCGGACGGTTCAAGCTCTGAGGGATCGAACCTGTACGTCTTTTTCTCTGTGTAAAGCTTGCTTTCGTCTATGAATTCGTCTGCGCCGTAATGATCCTTTGCGGCAAAAGAAATATCGTCCATAGCCGGATCAAAAAAAGGAAATCCGGGCAGCTCTTTAAGCTCGTAGAATTCGCTTGCTGCGGAAACTGCTATAAATTCGGCAAAAGCGGCAAGCAGATATGCCGCAGCTCCAAGCGGAGCGAATACCGATCCTGAAATTATAGATAATACGGCAAGCACTGCGCCGATAGGAACGGCTCCAAGGCACATTTTTTCTCTGCGCGTTACGCAGCCGATAATTGAAAGCAGGGTGAACGGTATTGAAAAAAATGCAAAAACCGCCATTAGCCAAGGATTGAAAATAATGCACGCGCCTCCAAGCGCCAGTGCTGGAATAGGCGCAATTATACCCAGCGACAGTCTTTTCTTTACTTTTTTGTAGCGTTTTCCGCTTTGCTCATAGTGAGCCAGCGGTTCGTCGGGATTGTATAAAACAGGCTCGTTGTTCATAAAAAGTACCCCTTTATATCATATACTTGAAATAATGTCTTCGTAATATTTTTTTAAT
>CAMWRN010000252.1 GCA_947176675.1 uncultured Clostridia bacterium
GACATCTACACCTATTAAGACGTCGTCAGCTGCAGTTGAGTTTAAGAGACAGATAGAAAACTGTCCGAGAATTTCTCACGGACAGTTTGAGTTTTACAATTTTTTATTTGGACTATTTTAAAGAATTCCCGTCGGAAAAAGCGTTTCCGACCTTTTCGCCAAGCACATAATAACCGTTGCTCACAGGCTCAAAGGCAATGGGACGAAGTTTTGCAACGTCAATTTTTCCCTCATCGTCAAGGACGCTTTCGTCCGCGCATATATTGACTATCTCGCCGATAATATTGCCCTCCTCGGTGACTTTAACGAGTTTGCACTCCAACGCCATGGGCAGTTCGTTGATGACAGGAGCGTCCACAAATTCGCTTTTTGTAACGGTAAATCCCGCTTTTTCCATTTTGTCGGGAGTGTTGTTTGCGGAAACTATTCCAACATAATCACAGGGAACAACGTGCGCCGCGTCCGCAAAGCTTACGGTAAACGCCTTTTTGGACTTGATATTTTTTGTGGTTTTGTGTCCCGCGCTGAGACAAAGCTCCACCATGTTCGCGCCGTAAAGACCGCCCCATGCGGCGTTCATTGCGTCGGCTTTTCCGTTCTCGTCATATGTGCCCACGATAAGCACGGGGAGTGGGTAAAACCATGGTTTGCTGCCAAAATTCTTTTTCATAAAAATTGCTCCTTTTTGCGGTCATTCCGCTGTTTTTATTACAATTATTATAAAGTAATTATATCCGAAAGTCAATTATCTTTTATGACTTTTGACCCGCCGAAAACCTCCGACATCTCCATGCCGTCAAGCGCGCTGTCGATAGCTTTTACCTCATCGGAAGTGAGGAAAACGTCCGCAGCGGCAGCGTTTTCACAAAGTCTTTCAAGCTTGCGCGTTCCCGGGATAGGCACAATATACGGCTTTTTGCAGAGCATCCATGCAAGGGAAATCTGTGCGGAGGTAGCATTTTTTTCGGCAGCGATTTTCGCAAGCAATTCAAGCAGAGCAGCGTTTTGATCCATGCCCTTTTCGGTGAATTGGGGCATATTGCTCCTGTAATCAAGCGCCTTGTCAAAGCTTGAATTTTTATCATATTTTGCGGATAAAAAGCCGTTAGCAAGGGGCGAGAACGCCACGTACCCGATACCCAATTCTTCAAGCGCGGGAAACAGCTTTTCATACCACCGAGCCATCATTGAATAACGGTTCTGTATCGCTGTCACGGGACACACCGCATGGGCGCGGCGGATAGTCTCCCCGTCCGCCTCGGAAAGTCCCCAATGAGTTATCTTGCCCTCCTTTATCAGGTCGGACATTACTCCCGCAACCTCTTCCACGGGGATATTCGGGTCAATGCGGTGCTGATAATAAAGGTCTATATAATCGGTGTCAAGACGTTTCAGCGAGTCATCAACCGACTTTCTTATGACCTCGGGACGTGAGTCGGGCACAAGGGGCTTGTTCACCTGCGAACTGCTCATATCAAAATGTATGCCGAATTTTGTTGCAATTATGACATTATCACGGCAGCCTTTTAACGCCTCACCCACAAGAGTTTCGTTTTGATGCGGGTCGTCGGCTGTACCGTAAACCTCGGCGGTATCGAAAAAATTGTACCCAATATCGACTGCCTGCAAAATGCTTTTTATCGCCTCGGACTTTTCCGTAGCCGCCCCGTATGCATGTGAAAATCCCATACAGCCCAAACCTATTGCAGACACTTTTAAATCTTTTCCCAATGTTCTGTACTGCATAATATTACTCCTTTTCAGTTTGCTTTTCCCAGAACGCCGCAGCGTCTTCAAGCCAGCCCTCGGCGACTGTACCCGTACCAATACCGAAGCCGTGACCAAGTCCCGAATAAACGTGGAACTCGGTATCAATTCCAAGTGCGCTCATTCCGTCGAGACGGCTTTTCATTACACGCCAGCTTGCAATTCCGTCGCTGTCGCCTACGCAGACATAGGTGGGCGGGTCGTTCCTGCTGTAATCGCTGAAGCCCGTATATTGCATAATAACCGCGGCGGGACGGGGAAGCTCTTTTTCGCCGAAATATTCCGTGCCGTAAGAACCAAGCCATGCAGACATTCTCGCACCTGCCGAGCCTCCCCACAGGGAATAATCTTCCGTGTCGACTTCAAGCTCCTCCGCGTGTTCAAAAATAAAGTTTATTGCTCTTGCCAAGTCCTCGCAGGCGGTCTGCGCTCCCGGACGGTAAATGACAGCAAAAGCATTGTATCCTTTTTTGGACAATTCCAAAGCGTGGGGAAAGCTGTCCTGCATTGCGCCGACGTAGGCAAAACCGCCGCCCGCACTGCATACCGCAAATTTTTCTCCCGCATTGCCTTTGAAGAAAAACAGTCCCGTATCAGACTTGTCGGGATCGGCAGCCTTTTCATCGTCTGTGTAAATGTCATAGAAAATCACGTCGCCATTTTCGGCATGATTTTTCATGTAATTTGCAATTTCCACCGTCTTGTCGGGGTCTATATGGGTATACCAAGTCAGCCGCAGATTTTCAAGAGTATCACCGCTGTAATACCCTTTGTCAACGGGAAAAATAAGTCTGCCGTAACTGTCAAAAGCAGGGTCGTTTATAACGTCGGAAATTTTCGTTTTTCCGGTGTAATATTCCTCAAAAATTTCTGAATTGTCGGAGTTTTTTTCTTCCTCCGACTTACGCCAGAATCTTAACAGACCGTTGTATGTGTACTCCATTGAAGCCGTCCCGTCGTGGGAATATCCCTCCTTTTTGCGGTAGGTAAGGTTGCCGTCTCTTTCGTTGTCGGCGTATCGGAAGCTGTCGGTGTAATCCTGCATATTTTTTATCTGCCGTTCAAATGCGGAAGCGGCAAAATCGTCCGTACCCGTAAACGCCGCAATGAAAAAATCGTTCCAAGAGCGTCCAGAATTTTTCACAATATCGTCCATATAGCTGCCGTCGCTTGTGAAGCTGCCGCTCATGGGCAGAAAATATCTGAAATAGTCAAGGCAGTACTCAAAGGTATGCCAAGTAGTCACAGAACCCATTGAAAATCCGCCGAAGCCTCGGTGGTCTCTCGCGGCAATCAAATCCTCCGCAGAGGCACTGTTGGCATAGCTGCTGTACTTCCCCTCCACCGCGGGGATAAGGTCGTTCATAAGCTCGTTGTGATAATTATCCGTCAGCCGCAGGGCAAGGCTGTAGTCCGCGCTGTCCTGCTCGCTTGTGTTGTTGTAGGTGGGGCAGACGATTATAAGCGGGTCTATATCGCCGCTTGCTATTGCATTGTCGATAACATTTTTGAACATTGACGGCGAGTCGGGAGTACCAAGTGTCGTGGTCTCGTTGCTCCAGCCGCCGTGCATAAGATAAAAAACATTGTACTTGTTTTCCTCGCTGTAATTATGAGGCAAATAAATAATCGCACGCTTTTTCAGCTCCTGCGTTTTTTCGGCATATGTCATTGACTCATAGGTGTTGTAGTAAAGCTCTTCAAGAGTACCTTTTTCCTGTGCGGCAGAAAAATACTCCCTCGGTATCTCGGTGATTTCTTCGGGAAATTCCGCAAAATATCCGCTTGCGGTCTTGCTGCTTTCTGACGTGATTTTCTCCTCCTTTGCGGGACTTACCATATTCTGTACCGAAGCGGTATTTACAGCCTGACTTGCCGTCCCGCAGCCGCTTAAAGCTGCCGCCGTCATTACTGCGGAAACCGCCGCAGCCGCAATTTTTTTCATCATATTATCACTCCTTGGAACTTATTTCTATAACCCTATTATAAACAAAAAGAGACCCCGTGAGAAGTCTCTTTTTGTTTATCAGTTTATACTTTGAGGTTAATAGTCTGAATACAGATTTTTTTCCTTTCAAATGGAATTGTCAAATGTAAATCCAACCACATCTTTTTCTGTTACAGTAAAAGTATTATATTTTCCGTTTGTATACTCGGCAACGACTTTCCCCCAAAACTTTTGAGCG
>CAMWRN010000253.1 GCA_947176675.1 uncultured Clostridia bacterium
GTAAACGCCATTGCAATGTTGTACTTGTTGCAGGTCTCGATAACGTTGTCATCACGGATAGAGCCGCCGGGCTGTGCGATGTACTCAACGCCGCTCTTGTGGGCGCGCTCGATGTTGTCACCGAACGGGAAGAAAGCGTCCGAACCGAGGGATACATCCGTATTTTTCGCAAGCCATTCTTTCTTCTCCTCACGGGTCAGGACTTCGGGCTTCTCGGTAAATACCTTTTCCCACTCGCCGTCGCGAAGCACGTCCTCGTATTCCTCGCCAATATAAACGTCGATAGCGTTATCACGGTCGGCACGTCTTACGTCGTCCTTAAAGGGCAGAGCCATTACCTTGGGGCACTGTCTCAGCCACCAGTTGTCCGCCTTTTGTCCTGCAAGGCGAGTACAGTGGATACGGGACTGCTGACCTGCTCCGATACCGATAGCCTGACCGTCCTTGACATAGCAAACGCTGTTGGACTGTGTGTACTTCAAGGTGATGAGTGAAATTATCAAGTCCCGCTTTTTGTCATCGGGAATATTTTTATTGTCGGTAACGATATTTTCAAGCAGAGCATTGTTGATGTCCAGCTCGTTCCTGCCCTGCTCAAATGTTATGCCGTAAACCTGTTTTCTCTCAATTTCAGCAGGGGTGTAGTTCTCATTGATTTTGATAACGTTGTAAGTACCCTTTCTCTTAGACTTGAGTATTTCCAAAGCCTCGGGCTCATAATCGGGAGCGATAACTCCGTCCGAAACCTCACGCTGGATCATCTTAGCGGTGGGAACGTCGCACGTGTCAGAAAGCGCGATAAAGTCGCCGTATGATGACATTCTGTCCGCGCCTCTTGCTCTTGCGTAAGCACAGGCAAGCGGTGATAACTCACCTAAATCGTCCACCCAGTAGATTTTCTTCAAGGTATCGGAAAGGGGAAGTCCCACAGCCGCGCCTGCGGGAGAAACGTGCTTAAAGGACGTTGCCGCGCAAAGTCCAGTAGCCTTTTTAAGCTCCTTTACAAGCTGCCAGCCGTTGAAAGCGTCCAGCAGGTTGATGTAGCCGGGCTTGCCGTTCAGCACCTCTATAGGCAGGTCTGCGCCGTCTTCCATAAAAATTCTGGACGGCTTCTGGTTGGGGTTACAGCCGTATTTTAACTGCATTTCGTTCATAAAAAATTCCTCCATTAAATCAATTTTTGTTTTTGGAATACTCGTTTTTTATTTTATCAATAGTCCTGCCGCCTATCCCGATATTTTTATCGGGAAGTTCCTTTAACGTTACGATAAAAAATTCTTTAGGGACATTCATAATTTCCGATGATACCTCAGTAAGCCGTTTGACAAGCTGCTCCTTTTGTTCGTCCGAAAGCAAACCACCCTCAACAGAAATATATGGCATTTCCGCACCTCCAAACAATCTTACTGATTTTTGTTAACAATGCGGGACTCATACTTCCCAGTCTCAATGTCAATATACCGAACGAACAGCGACACCTTGTTATCGGCGTTGAGGTTGTCCCAGATAAGCTTTGTCAGGTCGTCGATAGGCATACAGGGAATCTCCACATTTTTCGGCTCACCCTCAAAGCTGGGGAGAGGGTTTCCGCCGCCGCTGTAGGTGTGGATAAACTTGCCCTTGCCTGCGATAGGATTGCTGTACGCAAAGGTGTACCGCTGGCAGGAAGAACCGTCCCCGTCCGCGCTTTTGAGAATTGACATTGCAAAGTTCATGTCGCCGTCGTCAAGGTGGACAATGCCCGAAATTCTCGGCGTGTAGTTGGGAGCGTCGTCCTCGAACTCGCGGGTGCGCAGGGACTGCTCAAAGGTCTGCTGCTTATCCATAAGGTCGTAGATAGTGTCGGTCTGATCGCCGTTTGTAACGATAGTTTTATTTCCCATAACACGGACGGGTGCGTAAATGATAAGGTGGGGATCGGTCATTTTGGACGGGTCAAACGCCTGTGTGCGGATACCCTCGCCGTCCTCCACGAAAACGCGGTTGCGGCTGTTTTCGCTCCTGCCCATGATAAAGTAGGCAATGACCGCCTTTTTGCCGCAGGACGATTTCCCGATAAGGATTCCCCTGCCGTGGTACTCCATGCTGTTCAGTTCCTCTGCAATTGTTTTTGTGATCATAATTTTTCCTCCTAATATTTTTATATTATTATTTTAAATTAAATTAACAAAATTCCAATCGTCATCTTTCGGGAAATCACTCCATGCGCTATGACCTTCTTCAGCACCCACATACAAAACCTTGTTATCCTTAATTAATATTTCAATCCCATGTTCTGGTTCCCAGCCGCAAGCACCGCCAAGACAATAACCTATGGAGTTATCTTTCGGTTTTTCTATTATAAGGTCAAGCCAAACGCTTTTAAGTATTTCACGAGCAGGCGAATTTTCATCGACCTTAGTTTTCATATCAAACCATTCCTCGTCCAAAGAACCGCCTGTTTCAGCCAATAATTCAGCCATCTTCAAACAATATTTTTTCGCCGCCCGACAAATTATATCAATCGTTTCGTCCGAAAGACTGTTCATAGCCTGCGCGCATTTTTCAGCATATTCAATAAGCGTTTCGTCATCAATGCGCACTTCCATTTCGCAGTCAAAAAGGTTAGACCACACCGTTCCCTCAATAGTATAGAGGTCTTTGGAATAATATTTCTTATGAAGATTTTCGATTATAACAATCTCCTCCTTTAAAATCGTCCCAAAAAGCAATCCGTTTTATACGGCACGTCAACTATTCCGCCCTTTTGGTACTTCTCAAAAAGCCGCGTCAGCTCGTCAAGCTGCACGTCATAAAGCGGCGTACCCTTTTTCGGCGCGTAGGAACGGGACATTTCGCAGCCGACGTATTGCTCCCTATCCATTTTCATGCTCTGTAAAAAGCTTACCCGCTCGTATTCCGAAAAATACTTTTCGGGCGCAAATTCGCCGTCGGCGTTCACAAATCTGCTGTCGACGTTCGCGTTGCCCTTTACGGAGTCGTACTGCCCCGCGGTACGCAGAAAAATCTCGTTCCGTTCCTTCTGCATATCGGTTTCGGTACGGGTATTCCAGATAACGGCAAGCCGTCCGTTCGGGGTAAAAATCCTTTTGCACTCCGCCATAAATTTTTCCTTGTCGAACCAGTGGAAAGCCTGCGCGGCAGTAACCAAATCAACGCTTGCGGACACGATACCCGTACTCTCCGCGGGAGCATTCACTATCTCCACATCTGGAAGATTAGCCCGAAGCTTCTCCAGCATATCGGCGTTTGGCTCAACGGCGGTAACAGTCCAAGGCTTTGCGGACAGGCATTTTGTGAAGATACCCGTCCCCGCGCCTATGTCCGCAACGGTCTCGGCGTGGGTTTTCTCATAAAGCCAGTCGATAAGCTCCGCAGTGTACGTGGGACGGTATTTGTCGTACACGTCCGCCTTGCCTGTGAATTTTTCTTCGTTCATTTTGGCAGCCTCCTTTACTTCAAAGCCGATCTCCATTCACCGTTTTCCCTATAGTAAAATAACTCGCTGACGTCCTCGTCGCAGAACATTTTAAAATATTCGTCCATAGTGTCCGCAAGCTTCAATCCGAGAAACTCATTTTTGTTTACCCAGTAAACTTCCCCCTCCTCAGAGGAACGAAGCTCCCCCGAAAACTTGTCCGTCTTATATGTCAGAACCATGTACCGCGAGCCGTCGTCCTTAGTCCAGTCCTTGATACCGCAAAGACGCGGAGATTGAATGGTAAGTCCGGTTTCTTCAAAGACCTCGCGTATCACAGCATCGGTAAAGGACTCACCCTTTTCCACGTGACCTCCCGGAAAAGTCACGCCGCCCCAAACATCGCCTATCTTATCTTGCACGAGAATTTTGTCTCCGTCGCAGACCATGCACATATTTGTCAATGTAACTGTTTCAGTACGCATTTTTTCACACCCTATTCGATTACTAC
>CAMWRN010000254.1 GCA_947176675.1 uncultured Clostridia bacterium
GATCAAACCTCATACAAACTGGGCTAATAAAATTATAAATCGTGCAAAAGCATTCGGCGTTATCGAAAATGAAGGCGCATATGTGAAGCTTTTTGCCGTTAACGAATGATTTTTATTTTTTCCGTTAAGGTTTGATTGTTTGGATATACGGGTATTGGCGGAAGAAATGGAGAAAACATGAAAATTGAAATAACAACACCTATTTCGGAAGAAACTGTGTCAAGTCTGAAGGTCGGCGATACTATTGAAATAACAGGCTGCATATTCTGCGGACGTGACGCAGTACTTCCTAAAATTGTAAGGCTTATTGAAGAGGGAAAGCTTGATACCTTGGGTATTGACCTGAGGGGCAGCGTAATATTTCATACTGCGGTAAGCTCGGCAGGAGTCGGTCCAACATCAAGCAATAAATTGGAAATTGAAAGCAGCATTGAACCGCTGTCAATTGCAGGTGTAAAGCTTCACTTGGGAAAAGGCGAGATACATATGGAAACAATTGAAGCGTTGGACAGAAACAATGCTGTATATGCGGTTATTCCGCCTGTAACAGCACTTTTGAATGACAAGACTTTCGAGCAAGAGATCGCAGCCTTTCCTGAACTCGGTATGGAAGCGCTGTATCGGCTCAAAGTCTGTCGCTATCCCGCGATCATAGCCGCGGCTCATGGGAGGAGTATTTATGAACAGCACTGATTATATAAGAATAGTTTCTCTTGTGAGTGACACTCTTGTAAAAGCAGGATCTGTGTTTAGGGAGGACAAAAAAGAGGCATACATAAGAGCGATTAACGCCGAAACAAACGGAAATGCCAAATGGGTCCTTGAAACCATTCTGGAAAATGCGAACAAAGCAGAAGAAAACCACAGTCCGCTCTGTGACGATACAGGTATTCCTCATCTTCTTCTTGAAGTCGGAAAATATAAAGCGATAAGCGGTCATATGTTGGACGCTGTCAGAGACGGGATTGCCGAAGGTTTAAGGAAGCTTCCGGGACGTCCTATGGGTATAATGGGCAACGCCAGCGAAAGGCTTGACCAGTCGGGCGGTCTTAACCCCGACAGTGCCGGAGTTGAACCGGCCCCTATCCTTATACGGCAGTGTGAAGAAAACGTCATAAGGCTTCATATTCTTATGTTTGGAGGCGGACCTGCCATCAGGGCAAAAACCTACAGGGTTTTTCACAAGCATGATACCGGTGTCGTGCTTGATGAAATTGTGAGTTGGGCGACAGAAAGCGTCGCCCAACTTGGATGTTCTCCGTGTACATTGGCGGTAGGCATAGGCAGAAGCCATTTTGAAGCGGCGTCTCTTATGCTTCAGGCACAGGCTGACGGAAGATATGACGTTCAGAGTGATCTGGAAAAAGAGATAACTCAAAGGGTGAATGAAGCTGATATCGGTCCTCTCGGTCTGCACGGAAAAAACAGCGTACTTGCTACATTTATGAAAATCGGTCCGCAGAGAGCAAGTGGGGTAAGAATAGTGTGCGTCAGACCATGCTGCTGCTTTGAGCCGAGAATCGCAGCCGTAGATCTTGATTAAGTTTCAGATGTTTTAATCAATGACATAATAAGCGCATCTGAAACCGATACCGGTGCTTGAACCGGCACGTGAATTGTTCAGATTCATTCCGAACATTCCGGCTCTTGTACCGCTGCTCCAGTTGCTCCCGCTGAATAAAAGACGTTCTCCAATGTTTCTGAACATAAAAACGTCTCCTTCATAACCGTTTGAGTCAGCAGGAAAAAGAGCAATGGTTTTCAAAATTTCGGGAACATTAACACCGCTCTTTACGGCAAGACTTTCAAATGCTTTATAGCCGTATACGGAGTCGTTTGTTTGTTTATGCTCTAAAGTATCGGTAAGATGAAAGTTTACTGTTTCTGCCGTAGGAGAATTTATATAATCCCATTTAAGTGTACCTTCTGTGCCGGGCTCAACAAGCGAACCGTCCTGCATGATAGCTTTCCAAAAATCGCTGTCTGATGAAACGGAATTATTCCAATCAGCAGCATTATTATTTACAAGTATTTGAATTTCACCGTCAACAAGCCTAAGGCCGCTGTTCCATTCCCAAACGTTGCCGTTAAGATCAGCAATGCCTGAAAACGTACCATTATGATACCAGCTTTCCCGACCGCTTCCGGTCAATATCCGATTAACTTTTCCATCACTTTGACGGTTGGCAGCAGTTGTTATTGGAGGCAGAGTGGTTTCGGAAATGTCTTTACCGTAGTTGTTATTTCCTTTTGGCAAAGTACCGTTTTTTTTGCACCAAAGCGCAATAGCCGCCCATTCAGCATTTGTCATTAGATGCCAGCCGGTGCCTTTGTTTTTGCAGTAATTCCATGCTTGATCAAAATTAACATTTACGGCAGGGTCTTTCATAGGCAGACTGTATGCTCTTCCGTCCTCAACAATGTTCTGATATTTGGAGATATAGATAACTTCCTGCACAATCCCGTTAATGATAAACGCAGGATGAACAGTGTGGCTTGCTCCGTTGATAACATCATCAAGATAGAATTTGGGAACAGCAACCATGACTGAAGGCTTTCCAACATCATCGTAAATCAGAAAATTATTGGGGTGAGCAATCTGTACCGACAGATCAGATATGCTTGCAATTGCTTCCGAAGATGAAATAGTACCGTCCGCACTTGCAGTAATTGTTTTGCCGTCAACTTTCACGCCGCCCAACTGTTCTTTCGTAGCGGGATATATCTCGGCAGGGGCAGGAGTTTGCGAAGCCTTGATAGCTTTTTCGGCTTCGAGCTGTGTGCGGTTTAAAATTTGTTCGGCTATGTTTACATCGGGCAGAGAAGCAAGCGACAGATCGTTCTTTACTGTAAACGGAATGCTTGAGAATTTTCCGACGATGCCGTCTGCACCTATGCACGTTAAAGTAAAGGTTACATTTCCTGTAACAGCGGAGAAATTCTCGTTTAACCTGTCTGTTAAAGTTATGGTCTTCTCGGTACAGTTTTTAATTGAAAGAATGGATACCGCTGACCTTGTCCCATTCTCTGATAAAACCGTCAGACGGTGGCTTAAAAGCGAATTGTCGGTACCATCGTGATATCTCGGAAGAATAATTTTCACCTCGTCGTATAAGTTCTCACCTTCTGTAATTTCGTGAGAGCGGTCTGTAAGAATCAGTCTTTTGCCTACAACTTTGAATTGCATAAAATCTTTCCTTTCAAAAATAATTTTTCCCGCACAGCAAAGATGTACCATATTACTGTGCAGAACGTTTATTCCCACAATTACAGTCTATCAATTATCAAATGAGTTGGCAATATATTTGTATAAAGTTTGGAAATAAAACAAAAAGTTGCATAATTGTTCAATAGAACAATTAAATAAAAGTAAAAGTGTAGTCTATAAATTTATTAAGCAAGCAGTTGTACCGGTAATTGTACCTATTGACGTTTGTTCTTGTTCAGTTAAAGTTGCTATTGAAGCAAATGAAATATCTAAAATGCAGGCATTAATCGCTTTAAATTCTACTGTTCCGGAAATTAATGTTTGCGAAAAGCATGCAATAAAAGATGGCGTATTAGAAAATGCCATAAGATATAATAAACCGAAAAACTTATTTAACTATCATTGTGTCAACTAAAGTATAAAAATTTTTAAAGCAATACCGCCGTCTGGGAGTGAACCCAAACGGCAGTATTCTTACTATAGGCATATGACCATATACAAAGGTATGCAGACAATTCATTGAAGATATGGTTTTAACAGGTGCATTGATCACGATACAGCTAATAGAATATATCAATTTAATTGCGATATAGCCTACGAAATGTTTAAAACTAATAATCAAAAACTTTTTATGACAAATGATGAGCTGGAGAAAATCTTGCCAAACAATAATATAGAAAACATTGTTAAAGAATCTCATGGATTA
>CAMWRN010000255.1 GCA_947176675.1 uncultured Clostridia bacterium
ATATTATATTGTCAGAGGAAGAAAAAGTCAAGGGAATGAGGAAAACATTATTGAATCAAAATCTTCCCGTTTCTAAAAAAATTTTCTTTTCGTGAAAAATTTTGCCGTTCTGAATTGTATTCATTATATAAGACGTTCGCAGCTTTACCCACCCCAACTTCTGAAAGGATGATTTTTATGAAAACAAGTAAAATTTTTGCGGCGCTGGCAGCCTCGGTCATGGCGGTATCGGTTATTCCCGCTGCGGAAATTTCCGCCTACACAATCGAGGGTTACTACACGACTCCGTACTCCTCGGCAGACTTTGCTTCCGTAAACGAACTTGCGGAGCATATCCGCAGCCACAGCGGAAACGTTGTCTGGCGCGACCCGTACTCAGATGAATACATCGCCTTTGAGGACGTGGAGTCAATTTGGGTACCCGAAGGATTTTCCGACTACGCGGACAGTATAAGCAGGATAACGTTCAACGAAAACTATACCTCCGTGCAGTTCGATTTTCAGAATGCAAGCTATACTCTTAATGCTTACAGCAATTCCACCGAGGGAAAAATTGTTTACGACCGGATAAAAAATAATTCCGATAAGCAGAAGGTAAACGGCAGAACGGTTTACCGCAGCTGCGCATATATCGGCACTTCGGATTACGTCTGGAAACAGGGCGGCAAATATTTTCATATGTCGATCACCGGCTCCGGCGGAGGCTTTTCATTCTGTAACGCCGAGGAGTATATGATACCCGAATATTCCTCCGAGGGACTCCGCAACGTTTACGGCAAGCTGTACTACGTTCAGTCCGACGGAAGCTACTACGTCGGCTGGAAAACCATCGGATCTCGGAAATATTTCTTCGGTATGGACGGCGCGGCTCTTACGCAGAATACCATTATCGGCAACGTCAGGTATGTTTTTGCCGAGAACGGCGTGTGCGGCGGAAAATACACAGGCTGGGTAAGAAAAGACGGCTACAGATACTATTATAAAAACGGTATGTATGTTACAGGCGTGAATAAAATTTCGGGAAAGACCTATACCTTTAACGAAAACGGTATCCTTATGTACTGATTACGGGAGGTACAGTCTGTTATGAAATTAAAAACTGTACTTTTTGCGGTATTATCGGGAGCGGTCCTGTTTTCCTCCTGCGGGACCGCTCCCGACGAAAGGGAAAGCTCGTCTGCGGCTTCTTATGCCTCGGAGCTTGAATTCTATGACAGGTTTACCAACGCCGAGGTTGAAAATATGGCGTTTTCCAAGCTTGGACTTTTCTCCCTGACCTGCGATTATGACCCACGGGAGATAAGGATATACAAGGACGGCGAGGAACTGGAGGTACTCTATAAGCTGACCAATATGACGGGCATGACGATAGATACCGAGCTCCAGATACTTGGCGGCGAAAGCATTGAAGACATGGCGCGGCTTTATGTTTCCGATGAACACAGCAATCCCGTTGCCACAGGCTGGACGGAGGAAAAGACCTTTCAGCCATACGAGACCTATGAGATACCCATAAGGCTGACTATCCCCGACGGTGCGGCAAAGGAAAGCTGCCATCTCTCGGCTGGTATCGGCATTCAGGTATTCAACGAGGATATAACCGAACGTATGCAGCTTAATTATTGCAGCGTGTCGATGAGTGTCATGTATGTACCTGTTACGGAGTAACATTTTCCGTCGGTAAAAAACGTCGGAAAACACAAAAAATGCATAATTTATTGTATAAAACCGCCAATATGTCATATGAAATTTTTCCCAAATTAAAAAAAATACCAAAAAACACTTGTATTTATTTGCAGGATAGGTTATAATATGAATGTCGGTTTGAGTATACTTTATATGACGGACATAATTTTTGTAAAGGAGTGTTGTAAATGAATAACGACCAGACAATGACCTTTTCAGTCTGCGAGGACAGAGAGGGAAGCCTTAGGAAAAATCTTACAATTATTTATGACGCTCTGCGTGAAAAAGGTTATAATCCAATAAACCAGATCGTAGGCTACATTCTTTCCGAGGATCCGACATACATAACCACATACAACAATGCCCGAAGCCTTATTCGGCATATCGACCGCGACGAGCTATTGCAGGTCCTTGTGAAATCTTATCTCGGCGAATAAGACGTGTGCGTTATGGACGGTGCTTTTCATAACGCACGCTTTTATTTTATGGCAGATTTTTCCTATGTCATACGATTGACATAATTTGTAACCGCTTTGTAGTTTTATTTCGGGAAAAAATGTGTTAAAATATACTTGTGATAATGCGGACGTGCAGATCAAGAATAATATTGAAATACTTTATTTATTCGGAGGCTGCTTATGTTTTACAAAACAACGCTTAACAAAGCTGTGTTCAACAAGGTTACGTTCAGAAAAATTATCACGGTATCACTTGCGGCGGCTGGAATTGCCGTATCGTCCCTTTCGGGAACGGTCTCGGCGGAGATACCCTCCGACGTAAGCTCTCTTGACAGAACCTCCCACGGATACGGTCAGGGAGTGGAAACAAACGACCAAAACCGTCCTGTCGGCGCTGAAATGTTCAATAACGACTTCGGAGAGTACGGCTGCTATGCCATGCTTGACGAAGACAAGGAAATCCATCTTACCTTCGATCAGGGATACGAAAACGGCTACACTGCGCCTATTCTTGACACCTTAAAGGAAAAGAATGTCAAGGCAGTATTCTTCCTTACGGGAGACTACGCCGAGCGTAACGAGGAACTGGTAAAGCGTATGATCGACGAGGGTCACATTATCGGAAACCATGGAATGAAGCACGCTTCGCTCCCGACGCTTTCTGTAAGCGACGCCGAAAAGGAGATCATGTCGCTCCACGATTTCGTGAAGGAAAAATACGGTTACGAAATGAAATATTTCAGACCTCCCTGCGGGGAATATTCGGAGCAGTCCATGGCGGTTTGCTGCGGACTCGGCTACAAGACCCTGCTGTGGAGCTTTGCATACCCCGACTGGGATGTAAATAATCAGCCCGACCCTACAGCTGCACTTGAAAAAGTCACCAAAGCGGCTCACGGCGGAGGCATATACCTGCTGCACAGCGTTTCCTCAACAAATGCGGAAATCCTGCCGCAGGTAATTGACAACCTGAGAGCGCAGGGCTTTGAGCTTACGCTCCCTAACATCTAATCAGCTTTCATTAAAAGCGGCGATCTTCGCTTTTGCTTTTTAATGTATATCCGGTTTGCCGATGCAGACGGCAGACTTTCGGACTCCTTGTTTTATTTCACCTGGCGGAACGTTCACTAATACCGAAGCTTCCTTTGGGAATAGTCGGTATCGTTCCGCCGAATTTTTTTGTCTAAGTGGATATTTTTCAAAATATTTTAAAAAATTTTTCCTAACCCCTTGCTAAATTTGGGAAAATAGTATAAAATAATATTGACAGGGCGTTATTTTTTTAACGGTATTTCCGTTCGCCCCCGATATTATCTTATTTATGAAAGGACGTCATTACTATGGCAGGTTTAAACAAGGTAACAGTTGACGACATCAGCGTCAAGGGCAAAAAGGTTCTCGTGAGAGTGGATTTCAACGTTCCTCTCAAGGACGGAAAGATCACTAACGACAACCGTATTCAGGCGGCTCTCCCCACTATCAAGAAGCTTATCGCAGACGGCGGCAAGGTCGTACTCTGCTCGCATCTGGGCAAGCCCAAGAACGGTCCCGAGGATAAATTCTCCCTCAAGCCCGCAGCAGACAGACTTGCTGAGCTGCTCCCCGGCACTAAGGTAACATTTGCTGCCGACGACACAGTTGTAGGAGATAACGCTAAGGCTGCTGTTTCGGCTATGGCTGACGGCGATATCGTTGTTCTCCAGAACACAAGATTCAGAGGCGCTGACGAG
>CAMWRN010000256.1 GCA_947176675.1 uncultured Clostridia bacterium
TTTACAAGATCTTCAGTGTCCAGACCGGAAATGAGACCTGCCATTCTGTTGCGGCTGCTCACAGATCTGCTGGAATTGTTTGAAATTGTTGACATAACGATCATCCTTTCATTTTAGTCATTTATTTTGCTGATTTTTTATCATTGAAAGCAGGTCTGCCGCAGGTTTATGCACAGCCGCCTGAATGTTGAATCTTTCGGTATCGAAAAGCTCGTCACGGATTATCCTCACGTCATAAGGAGCTTCTATACCGATCTTGACCCTGTCCTTAGCCGTTTCCACAACGGTTACGCGGACATTATCTCCTATGTGCAGTCCCTCGCCGTTTTTGCGGGTTATAACAAGCATCAGTTTCCCTCCTTAAACGGTTTTTCCGTTTGCGGAACTTCCGCCTTCTTGAAGATGGGAAACTTTATGGGATAATTTTCCGCTGCAATTGTCTGCGCCGCCAGCATCTTCTCGCTGTTGACCAGTATCGGACTTTTAAGATTCACCGTGGTATCTTTATAATCCTCGGGAACGACCGCAAGCGTCAGATAATGCGGCTGTGAATCCTTTCCGAACTGAGCCGCCGCCAGACTTTCCTCATCGGCAGTTACCGAATAATCAGAAACGATCTGACACGGATCAAATACAATAAAGCAGAGGTTTTCGTTGTCAACGCTCTGAAGCCACGCGGGATACACATCATCGCCCAGCGGGGACAGCATTATAAATCTGTGCTCATCCTCGAAAGCAAATATCCCGTTAGGAAAGCTGATGATCTTGTCTTCGGAAACATCCTGTTCACCGAAATCCCTTGTTTTAATTACCATATACAAACTTCCTTATAAATGCTGCGATGCAAACGTTACACAAGAACGTCCACAATAGGCTCATAGTTGGGGTCTGCGCTTCTGGGAAAATATATCGGATCGCCGAGGTATTCTATATCCAGCTCCGGCATCTGCTTGATAATAAACTCAATGCTGCCCGGGATAAATTCAAACTCAGGATGAGAAAAGGCAAGTTCTTCTACTGACGATTCGCTGCCTGACATCTGGTAGTTTATACTGAGCACTCCGTCAGCATAGCTTACTGCACTGCTTCTGCTTCTCGGAAGCGACTGAAGAACCGATTCAATGCTTCTGGAAGCACGCTTAGCTGAAAACTGATTCATATCGCCTGTTTGTTTAATGCCGGCAGCAGAATTTCCCCCGTCGGCAAGTCTTGCGACCGCCTCATAAGTAAGAGTAAATCCGCTGCCGTAGTTACTTGAAGGAATGTATGTATCGTAGTTACGGCTTTCGGGAATCTCCATTCTGTACGGTTCTGCCTGAAGACGAAGTCCCCCACCCCGCTTAGGTGAAACCTTAATCGAGGGAGTGTTGGAGCCGCTGTTTTCAACACGTCTAAACTCTCCTCTTGTAACGTTCACTTCAACCTTAATCGGAATATGTTTGATGCTTAACAGTTGCTCCATATATCAATAACCCGCCTTTCTCAGACAGCACAGCCGTCCATAATGAAAATAACCTGAACCGAATGCCGAACTCATTAAATAAAATCGAAAACACTGTGAGGAAGAACCTGTGTACCGATCTTGAGGGTAGCGTCATAAGCCGCCTTAACAGCCTCCCAAGTGATAATCTCATTTTCCATATCTGTACCTTCAACAAGGTTCTGACGTTCCTTGAGATTATATTCATAATCTTTATTTTTGTTCTGATAGAACTCAATACTGTTGTATTTTGTTCCGAGTGTAGTGATCTCGGTAAGAATGTGGTTGTTAGCTTCATTAGCACGGTCAATGATCGCGTTTACCGTACTCTGGTCGCCTCTTTTGAGGGCTGACGCAGCGTCAAGAACAAGCTGCATAAGGTTCTTGCTGTATCTTTCCGTAATTACAGGAATTTGAGGTGATGCATCATCTATCTCCGTTGAAGCAGAGCCTGCCGGAAGTCCAAGATCGTTAGGTGCGGATATTTCCGCCGTAAAACCCAAATCAGCCTTCATTACTATAGTACCGTTGTTGCTGCAGCCTATTGTAACACCGCTGGGGAGAGCAGGGTTTGCATCTTTCAACGCTTTGTCCAATGCACTGCTGACCGCTTCAACAACCTCGTCCTTTGTAAAAGATGTTTTTGTACCTGTAAGCTTGGAGCTGTCAAGAGCTGAAAGATCCAATGCAAGCGTATAGTCAGTGCCGTTCACATTTACAGTAAGCGACTTTGTAAGATCTCCTGCAGCAAGACCCTGTTCAAATGCCGCTGTATTAAAGCTGTTTTCGTAACTTTCCGAAATAGTTTCATACTGTGTTTCCACTTTTCTTTCAATCGGACCCTGAGTAATATTGAAACCATTTGCGCCGACCTCAATGGCGGTTGAACCGGAATTAAGAGTAACCTCTTTATTGCTGTAGCTTAAAGAAACACCGCTTGGAAGACTCTTCTTGGCAACAGCCTTATACGCGTCTTTAAGCGCCTTGTTGAGAGCCGAAGAAATCTGATCGTCAGTATAAGTCGTACCATCGGTCTTGGCAGGAAGAGTCTCGCTCAAGTCAAGTTCCAGATCATACTGCTTACCGTTAACAGTCAGGCTGAGAGGAACATTTCCCGCTCCTGCAGCATAACCGGCAGCTATATCATTAGCCATAGCGTCGGTCACTGTTCCTGTGCTGCTTCCCGTAATGGGAACTCTGCTGATGTCAACACCACTGCCTGTAGTTTTAGCGCCGTTGATTGACACATCAAGAGCAGTCTGAGGATCTACTGTAAGATCGTCATTGTACTTTATTCCCAGACCGATATCTACATAGATAGGCTTTGAACCGGGATAAAGAACCGAGTTGTCCTTTTCGCTCTGTGCTCTTTCAACTGCCTCGGCAGAAATTATACGGTTGTCATCTTCATTGTCTTTAAAAGTCTTTGTTTTCTCGTCCAGAACCGTAACAGTATAGCTGCCTGCCGCTTTTGATACTGTTCCGTCGGGAAGAATCATATCGCTTGTAACGTCAAAATCAAGAGGAATTCCGTTATATGTAACGGTACGTGGGATATCGCTGAGCGTGATATCGTCCTTCATCGAACCGTCTTCGTTATAGTACTTGTAATAATCGGGAGGGAAAACTACGTTTCCGCCCTCGTCCGTGATCCTGACTCTTTCAATCAGGAAAGGCGCTTTCTGGTTGCTTGCACCGCCGAAAAGCTGTCTTTCGGAGAAGTCGGCATTAAGAGTCTTTACCATTTCATCGGCGATCTCTTCAAGCTCAGTGGCAAAAGTGTCAAGCTCTTCCTGAGACCATGTGCCGTTAGAGGACGCTACAAGACGCTCCTCAACCGAAATATAGTTATCGTGAGCTATTGAAGTAAGGTTTGTTTCAGCAGCATTAAAGATAGCCTTTGCCGAACCGAGGTTATCGTTGTACATATCAAGATCTCTGAGCTGACGGCGGATTACCATAGCCTTGCTTCCGTTGATAGTGTCTTCGGAAACACGGTTGAATCTGCGCTGAGTAGCGATCCTGTTTTCACTTTGAAGCCGACGCGTCAGCAGCATATTGTTGTTGGTTAGGAACTGTCTCGTTGTAATATTATTTGTAACTCTCATTGGAATTCATCCTTTCCCGTTTTTACAGATTATCTGAGACCAACTACGCCGGTGCCGTTGATAAGCTTTTCAAGCGCTTCGTCCATGGTAGTGATCATTCTTCCGATCGCGTTGTACCATTTCTGATAATTCATCATGTTGATGCCTTCTTCATCCATACCTACGTCCATGATCTCGCTTCTGGCAGTCTCTTCGAGTGTAAGCTGGATATCAGTGGAATTGTAGATGCTCTTTTCGGTACTGATCTTAGTACCGAGGTCGTCGCATATCTCTGTAACAAAACTC
>CAMWRN010000257.1 GCA_947176675.1 uncultured Clostridia bacterium
TCATTATAATATGTTAAAATATTATTAAAGATAAACAAACCGAACATACTCAAAATACAGCGAAAATTAATTTCGGAGGGTATCGTTTTGCGAAAATTCAGAAAGCTTTTAGGCGTTATTATCGCTCAGTCAGACGCTCCATATCAGGCAAAGCTGCTCGAGGGTATACTTAAAGAGGCATTCGTGCTGAACTACGACGTCGCCGTTTTTTCCATCTTTAATAAAGATAAGCTGTCCGACGCGTGGTACGAGGGCGAGGTCAATATCTTTTCCATGATAAATTATTCGGTTCTCGACGGTATTATTTTTGTTCCCGATACGTTACAGGTAGGCGGCGCTGCCGAGATCGTTGAAAAAGATATAAAAAAGAAATTCAGTAAGCCTGTGGTATCGGTAGACATTGCCACGGAGGGCTTCAAAAATATTTTTACAGACGATGTTCAGAACATTAAAATGCTGATATCTCATCTTATTGAAGATCACAAGCTTACGGATATAGCGTTTATGACAGGCGTTAAGGGACACCCTCATTCCACGAATCGTCTTACAGGATACTATGAAGCTATGATAGAGCATAATCTGCCTATTGACAGAAGCCGCGTTTTTTACGGCGATTTCTGGTACAACAAGGGCGAAGAGGTCGTTCAGGCTCTCATTGATGATGACCGTCCTATGCCTCAGGCTATAGCCTGCGCAAGCGACACCATGGCGATAAGCGTCTGCGAAGCACTGAAAGCTCACGGAATCCGAATTCCGGAAGATGTAGTGGTTACCGGTTACGACTCTATCGAGGCCGGTATCAACTACGTTCCCAGCATAACCTCGTCGGAAATTCCCGCCGAAAATACCGGTGTCCGCACGGTAAGATTTATGCACAGCCTTATTACTGGAACAAAGTTCAGCGACGACCCATGCGGTGCGGAGATAAGCATTGCCAAAAGCTGCGGATGTTCGGTAAACATTGCCGAAAAGCTGCGTAACAAAAACAAAAGCTGGCGTGACAGCGATTTTTACGGTGATTTCGATTCCTCGTACAACTTTATGCTGGAGGCTCTTATTTCAGAAAAGGATTACGAAAAATATCTGGGTACTATGGGCTGGTACGCTCACCAAATCGGCGACTTCGACCACCTCTATATCTGTATGTGCGAAAACTGGGACAATCCCGGCGAGACAGATCAGAACTGCAATTACCTAAAAAAGGGCTATACAAAGAAAATGTATCTGCCGCTGCACAAGCACGCAGGAAGCAATTTTATTGACCTTGAACGCTCTTTTGATGTTTCCGAAATGCTACCCGCATTGTATGAACGCCACCCTGCTCCTACGGCGTACTTTTTCGGTCCGCTGCACTTCAACGACAGATGCTTCGGCTACTCTGTCATTTCATACGGAAACAATCCCGTACCATATTCGAGTACATACCGCAAATGGATTCGTTATATATGCTCATCATTTGAAAGCCTGAGACGGCAGAGGAATCTCCAGTTTCTTTACCATAAAATGGAGGACAACGCTGTTACCGACCTGCTCACCGGCATCTACAACAGAAACGGTTTCAATCTCTACGCGGGACAGATACTTGACGGCGCAAAAAAACGTGACGGAAAGTTCACTCTTATCCTCGGAGATATGAACAATCTTAAATATATAAACGATACCTACGGACACATAGAGGGCGACTTTGCCATAAAATCGGCAGCGGACGCTTTCAGAAATTCGGCAGGTCCGGACTGCTGCTTCAGGATAGGCGGAGACGAGTTTGTCATCGCCAGCGGAAATATTTCCTCCCAAGAGGAAATTGACGGCATATGCAACAAAATTCAAAATCATCTCAAGAAGATAAACGATACCGCAAATAAACCGTACTCCACAAGCATAAGTCTCGGAGTTTATTTCGGAGACGCTTTCGATTCCGATTCCGTGGAGCAGGCTGTCTCTGCGGCGGACAAAAAGATGTTTGAATCTAAGGAAAAGTATAAGCGCGAGGAAGGTTTCAGCTATAGAACCTGTCACAAAATGTAATTATGCATATATTTGCAATTTTAAATCTGTGCAAAATCAACAAACTTCAAAAAACTTCTTGACAAATGTCCTTTCATGACGTAAAATGTTATTGTAATTTAATATAATAAATTCGTTGAGCAAAAGTAAGTAGCATGCGTAACGATGAATCAGAGAACCCGCGTTTGGTGTGAGTCGGGTCATAACGGCGTCTGTGAATGGATTTGTGAGAAGCAACGGCAAACGGTCGGTTTATCGGCTCAGTAGTCTGCGCCGCGTTTCCTGCGTTAGTGGATAGGGTATTTATGCGTATGCGGCGTACTTGATTTATTATGACAGTATTGGCGTTCGCTTGTATCCAAAGAGGCGGACGCTTTTTTATGTCCGTAAAAGTTGGGTGGCACCACGAGGTTTATCGTCCCGACAGCTGATGTTTCGGCTGCGGACTTTAAACCTCTTTTTATTTGAAAGGAGAGCAAATTATGTTATATCCGTCAAAAGAAGAAGTCAAAAAGCTTCTTTTAAACTACAAAACCGTACCTGTTTTCTACGAACTGCTTATCGACAACTGCACCCCTGTGGGACTTTTTTCCATACTTAAGGAAAAATATGAAAACTGCTTTATTCTGGAAAGTGTTGACAATACCGAGCAGTGGGGACGTTACTCGTTTATCGGAATAAATCCCAAAACCGAGATACGCATTTACGGGGACGAGGCGCAGATAATCAACGGTCCAGACTGTGAAAAAAAGAAATGTCCCAACCCAATTGAACTTTTCAATGATATCCTCAGCAAGCGCACCTCTCCTGTTTTTATGAACAGACCTAAGCTTACAGGAGGTCTGATCGGATATTTCGGCTACGACACTGTGCGCCGCTTTGAGAAAAAGCTTGTGAACGTTCCTGAGGACGATTTGCAAATGCCCGACTCAAATATGTTTCTGTATGACGAGATCGTGGCTTACGACCACCTTACTAACAAGGCGATAATTATTCTGAACATAAATGCCGGAGACGACATTGACGCAAAGTATGAGGAGTATATCGGCAAGACCATTGAGATAGGCAGAATTCTCGCGGAAGGCAAGCCTACAGCGGCTTCTCACGGCGGCAGCAGGGAAATTGAAGTTACCTCCAACGTCACAAAGGAAGAATTTATCGGAATGGTTGAGACAGCCAAAAATCACATTCTGGACGGCGATATCAGTCAGGTGGTGCTTTCACAGCGGTTTGAGATAAAAAATCCCCCTGTCCCGTTCGATGTGTACCGCATGCTCCGTTCAACAAATCCCTCGCCTTACCTTTATTATTTCGACCACAAGGATTACTGCATTGCGGGGGCTTCTCCCGAAATGCTGGTGAATGTTACAGACGGTTCTGTCATCACAAAGCCGATTGCAGGAACAATAGGCAGGGGTGCAACAGAAGCCGAGGACAAGGCCTTTGAGCAGCAGCTTCTGAACGACCCAAAGGAACGTGCGGAACATACCATGCTTGTTGACTTGGGCAGAAACGACGTGGGAAAGGTCTGCGGCTTCGGAACGGTACATGTTACGGACTTTATGCGCGTTGAACGGTACTCAAAGGTAATGCACCTTGTTTCGGACGTTCAGGGAAAGCTTGCGGACGGAAAGACTGCTCTTGATGCGCTGATGTCAGTGCTTCCCGCAGGTACGCTTTCGGGCGCGCCCAAGGTAAGAGCCATGGAGATAATCGACGAGCTTGAAAACAAAAAACGCGGTCTTTACGGCGGAACGGTGGGATACCTTGCTTTCAGCGGAAACATCGACACCTGTATCGCAATAAGAACAGTTCTTTTCCGCCACGGAAAGGCTTATGTTCAGGCGGGCGCGGGAATAGTCTA
>CAMWRN010000258.1 GCA_947176675.1 uncultured Clostridia bacterium
AAATATCTACGGTTTTTTACTCCGCTTTTTCGCAAAAGAATTGCCCTCAAACCGCCTACCTAAGCCATTTGAGAGCAAAATATCTTTTTTCCAAAGGAAAGATGGTGCGAGTAATGGGACTTGAACCCATACGTCAAAGACACACGCCCCTCAAACGTGCCTGTCTGCCTATTCCAGCACACTCGCATTTTTATCATGAACCTTAACGACTTATTCATTATATCACAATGCGCTTGAGTTGTCAAGCGTTTTTTGATTTTTTTTATGAATTTTTTGTTAATCTTACAAACAGCCTGCACTCTTTATTTTAATCAACGTTAAAATGTTCGGATATAAACTTTGCGACGCTGTTCTCGTCGTTACCGCCAATAATGCCAGTGGCGATTTCTTTAAGCTTGTAATCGGCATTTTTTACCGCATAACCTTCATCTGCGGCTTTGAACATCGGAATATCGTTTACTCCGTCTCCAAATACAACGAGACGACTACAATTCAGAAACTTTTTTAATTGCAAAGCAGCATTGGCTTTTGTCGCTGAAACGGGAAGTATCTCAAGCCACTGGTCACCGCTGTATATGTCGGTACTGTAAACACAGTAGTACCGCTTTTTCAGTTCTTCGTATGCTTTTCCCATGCTGCCTGTATCGTTAATGCAGGTAAAGTAAAACACATCTCCCATAAGCATATCGTTCTTCTTAGAAACCGGTCTGTGACGTGGATCGCCGTTTCGGGTCGCAAGAAAAGCTCTCATTCCGCGTGTCAACCTTTCAGGTATATAGGAAAATTTTTCCTCATTTCCAATAATCGAATATACTAACGGATTGATACCTAATTCTGCCAACGTGCAAAATATATTCTCCGCATCTTCTTCCGCGAAGACGTTTTTCACAAGTCTTTTTCCGTCACTGTCTATGATAAACACACCATTGTACACGATAACAGGAATTTTTACATCAAGTCCTGACGTTACTTTTGAAGCGGTGATCAGCGAACGTGCCGTAGCATATGTAAACAACAGTCCACGTTTTGAAAGGTCATTCAGTATCCTGCAGCTTTCTTTGGAAATATGCTGATTTCTTTGCAGCAATGTTCCGTCAAGATCGGATATATAAATCGTTTTGTTCATGCGGCATATTCCTCCACCAATATTTTAGCAGTTTATGCAGACGTTGTCAATATATTCCGTAAAATACTCACGGAAATAATTTGAGAAGATAAATTTATTCTTATATTTTATACATTTTGTACCTCTGAAAGTTTACAAAACTTTCTTGCTATATTCTACCGACATCCGCGGAAAATATCTGTAAATACCGGATCAAAGAAAGGAAACAAGTTATGCCGAAAACAGTGGAAAACCTTATTCTTTTTCTATTCGGCGGAGTAGCGTACTCGATGATAGAAGTCATTTTCCGAGGCTACACCCACTGGAGCATGACCGTCACGGGAGGGCTATGCCTTGTGTTGATGTACAGGCGTTTTACCGCCAGACCTCACGACCCGCTGATAATAAAGTGCCTTTTCGGAGCGATAACAATCACCGTTCTGGAATTTGCCGCAGGGTGCATTGTCAACCTATGGCTTGGCTGGAATGTATGGGATTACTCGGGAATGATGTTCAATCTTTACGGTCAGATATGTCTTCCCTTTTCTGCGCTATGGTTTATGCTGACCGTTCCCGTTATTGCACTTACGGAATTTTTTAACAGAAGATTTTCTGAAATACGATCAGAAACATTAATGTCGGATATTCACACTGAAAGCGCACAGAAAAAGCTCCGCAGTTCATAACACTGCGGAGCTTTTTCACGAATGAAAGCGGAATCCCGATTATAAAATTATACGTCAAACTTTTCAAAGCTGTAGTCCACCGTTACCTCGCCTGTACTGCCGTTCTCGCTGAGAATAACAGTAAGATACTGCTGACCCTCGTAATCAATGCCAACAGGTCTCTTAGAAATTGTTGCCGCATCGAAGAAAGGATCCTTGATCTCAAAATCGCTGAGAGCAACATAAATTTTGGGATGGATAGAAAAGCTTACTTTGAAGCCCGGACGTACATCGCACTTGAAAATGGGCTTGCCGTTCTTTGCAACAACAGCGGAACTGGTGCGGATATCCTTGTTGTGTATTTCAATTGTGTTCTCGCCCGGAGCAGGCTCATCGCTTTTTTTCACATCGAGAGCATTGCTGTTGTTGTAGATATCCCATGCGGTATTGTACTCAACTGGGAGAAGCTTGGTCATGATAGTTCCGTCGTGACCTATTCCTTCTATTGAACCCATGGTTATCTCCATAGGGAGCAGAGCATACATCTGTGCTCCGGGAGCAAGATATCTGTGTTCCCACGCGGCTGTCTTGAAGTTCTTGACGTTAAGCGTCATCGCTTCCTGATAAATAAGCACCTGTTGAGTTGTTACGAGATTGCTCTTCACTCTGATATGAAGATCGGTATTTGAAACCGGCATAATTGATTACCTCCGTTTAATAAATTTATTTTGATCTATATACGGAAAACCGCCGCACGATATGCGCGCGCTGTTATCCTGATATTTTATCAAAGCACGGACAAAAAATCTTGACACGCATGCGTATTAGAGTCTCAAATCAAGCTCGCATATTAAAACTGCATATATGGAGCTTTTGCCCAATTTTTTGTACGCTATCTGATAAGTTTTCAGTATATTCCGAAACGGCAGCCTCCTGATAAACCGTAATACGGTTTATTTCATAATGTTATAATATTGCTTCCCCGGTACGAATGACCGGGAGTATTTCCGCAGAATATTTGTCCGTGCAGAAACAGCTGCTTCCGTCAGGGAAAAATATCTCGGAATTTTTTACTGATTTTACGGCGGAAAGATTTACTATTGTCGAAGAACGAGCAAGTCTGAAACGGGAGTCAAGATCACCGATAAGTTTTGATATTTCGGCGCGTATCTCGTCTCTGCCGTTTTTATGCACAATGCTGCACATATGAGTTTGCTTAACGGTCTCTATGTAATAAATATCGCAGTAAGGGATTATCTTCTCCAGGTTACTGTACCGCGTTACGGCTATTCCACCGCATATGGTCCTAAGTCTGCGGCAAAGACGGTCTATTACCTCGGCGTACATTTCAGGAAGCTGTCCCTCACGCACATATCCGCACAATGAAGAAAGTCTGTTTATAGCTTCCGCCGCTTCCCTGTCGCTCTCGGAAACAAGGCATATCTTCATTCCTCTTGAAGTTCTTTCAAGTTCTTCCGCAATGCTCTTCCAGTCTTCAAAAGAACCGACGTCGATTATCACGATCGCCGAACCGGAAGTCCCGTACTTCTTCACTGCCGCAAGAATAGCGCAGCGGCTTGTGAACAGATTGGTATTTACTGACATATACCTGTTTTTCTTCCTGCACAAAAGCTTATCCGTCAAAGCGAACAGCCTTTTCCAGATCGGCTTTCTCGCCGAACAGATCAGCACTTCCATTATAATTCTTCCTTTCTTTTGTCAGGTACGCCTACATTATATATCTCTTTGCGCACCTCCGAAGATATTTGTCACCGAAACGCAGATATCCGTCACGCGTACACAGATATTCCAAAACGGCACAAACTGATATCGGATACCATTATTATAAATTATTACACGGTTCAATTCAACGCTATTTTAAAATATTGTAACATCATATAATATATTTTGTAATAATATGTATAAATTGCCCTCATTTTGGATTTTGTGCAAAATGCCAATTGCGGTAAATTTTAATTTAAGCGGCTTTGCTGCCTAATATCTCGTTAGATAGCAAAATAGTACATTAAATTTACTGACGCAAATTTGATTTCCGTATTGACAAACTTTTCCTCATGATTTATAATTATATATG
>CAMWRN010000259.1 GCA_947176675.1 uncultured Clostridia bacterium
TACGCCGAAAATGTCAGCATTCTTTATGCCTATGGTATCCATTGCTGCCGCGATATCCTCCGCGATATTTTCTACAGTAAAGTCCTCGGGAACTTCATTCCGCCTGTCAAAAACAAAAACCTTGAAATCCTTCGCAAAGATACGGTACATATACGCAAGCGGGACAGCCATGCCATTTATGCTGCGCAGACTGAGTCCCGGAATTATGACAAGAGGTCTTTCGCCTTTTCCGAAGCTGACGCAGCGCATTTCCGCGCTGTTCGCTGTAAGTGTAAATTCTTTGGCCCCGTAGATCATTATTTCCTCCTGCAAAAATTTATTTGAAAAAAATCCCTTTTGTACCGTCAAAATTTACAACGAATCCCGAAGAACATTGCGCATATAATATTTGTGCCGAAAGATAAATCGGTAAAACCAAAAGGAATGAACGAACCGTGAAAAGCTTAATAAGCGAAAATGCGAATAAGCGGACGCGGGGAATACTCTGCGTCCGCAATACCGATCTCCGACAAACGCTTTAATTCGTGCGGACAATCGGATATTGGTATTGAAAGCAGCGGATAAGTTTCTTTCCGAAAAGGAGAAATGAAAATGAAAAACCCTTCCATTAAATGCGATGTAACAAGCTGCAAGCACAACATGGACAGCGAGCATTACTGCACACTGGACTGCATTCAGGTTGGTACTCACGAAAAGAACCCCTCTGTTCCCGAATGCACCGACTGCCTCTCTTTCACAAAGAAGAGCTGCTGCGGCTAAACAAGGCTTTATTTTCTGCCTAAACTGCCCCAAAGGGACGCTTTAAAAGCGTCCCTTAATTTTGGTATTTTAGTCCTGAATAAGCTCAAATCTGGGCTTGACGTTTCCATGATCGTCAACGTTTTCGAGGAACATATCCAGCGGACGCACCCATATGATGGGCTTATCGTGTATCTGCATATAGACCGCCTGCTCCGCGCAGGTCTCGTGATCCTTTGCAACGTTAAGTACAACGTACTCTCCGCCCTTGAAGTGCTTGTAATGACCGCCTATCACTATCTTTCTGCCCTCGGGAACTCCCAGTCCTCTTATTCCGTTGTTCTTGTCGGGAATCTTGGCTGCCTCTGGTTTTGCTTCGGCAGCTTCGGCAGTTTCAGCAACTGCGGGAGCTGCTTCCGGCTTTGTTTCGCAAGCCGCAGGAGCAGTTTCTTCTTTCTTGGGGGCAGTCACGATTTCTTCGTGTTCGGGAACATGCTGAACAGCAGAGCCGTCCACAAGTATCATGGACTTGTTTTTCGGAACGGTAACTTCTGCGTTTCCGCCGTTTACGGCAAACTGTCTGCCGCTGAGACGGTCGGCAAGCTTTCCGTAGGGAGTGCCGAAACGGAACGTATAGTCGCCGTCGCTGATGTTCAATGCAAAATAAATTATCTCGCCGTTAAGCTCTCGCTTGAAAAGGAATGTCTGGTTTTTAAGTTCTATTTTAGCATATGAACCTGTCTGCACCGCAGGGTGGGAGAGACGTATAGCACCCAACTCAGAAATATGAAGCATAAGCTTGTCATTGCGGTCGGGAATGCTGTCCAGCTCGAGGCAGGGTCTCAAAGGCAGGTCGGCGTCCGCGCCGTGTCCCTTTGCACCGTATATGCCAAATTCGCTTCCGTAGTAGACTGACGGAACGCCGTACATACCGTACATAAGCGTATAGCAGCACTCGGCATGATCCGGATTTTTCAGCACCGACATAAGGCGGACAACATCGTGGTTGTCAAGAAAATTATACATATATATATTGCCGTACTGACCGTGCTGATATTCGATGGAATGAGCTATCTCAAAGTAGTTGCGGTCGTTGTGGGAGGAATAGATTCCCTTGTAGCACTGATAATTCGTCACACAGTCGAACATATCGCCGTTTGCCCAGCGGTTGTACTGACCGTGGATTATCTCTCCCATGAGCCAGAAATCTGGACGAAGCTCGCGGGTAAAGCGGTGTATCCTTTTTATAAAGTCATCTGCAAGACAGTCCGCAGCGTCGAAGCGGATACCGTCGATACCCCATTCTTCTATCCACATTTTTACCGCACCGAAAATGTGGTTCACCACGTCGTTGTTGTAAAGATTCAGCTTTACAAGGTTGTAGTGACCGTTCCAGCCCTCGTAGGAAAAGTTATCGCCGTAGGGAGAACGTCCTCCGAAGTTTACGCCTGCAAACCAATCCTTGTAGGGAGAGCCTTGTCCGTTCTGCTGTAAGTCCTTAAAAGCAGCGTGATCTCTGCCCACATGATTGAAAACGCCGTCAAGGATAACGCGTATGCCGTTTTTGTGAAGTTCCGCGCATACTTTGGCAAAGTCCTCGTTAGTACCCAAACGTTTGTCGACCGTATAGTAATCTGTAGTGTCGTAGCCGTGTTCAAAGGACTCAAACACGGGTCCGAAGTAAACGGCGTTGAAGTTCATTTTTTTCAGATGGGGTATCCATTCGATGACCTTGAGAATCCTGCCCTCCCCGTCTGATCCGGAAAATTCCGAGCGGAATTTTTCACATCCGCAGAACCCCAGCGGATAAATATGGTAAATATTAGTTTTTTCTATCCAGTGCGACATTTTAAAAGACCTCGTTTCATTAAGTATATGATAATGATATTATACCACATTTTTCTTATCAATGCAAGTTAATACTGTCAAAACTGTGAAAAACAATTTTGGATCAGAAAGTTTGATTCAAACTGTTCTATTGCCTGTTGTTAGAAGAAATATAATTCTCCTAAAAATACGGAAAACTATTGACAAAGCATGTTGTATGATATATAATATAGTAAAATTATTACTATGAAAGGTCGTATCACTATGTCTTACAAAAAATTTTTTGCAGTATTTTTTATAATTGTTTTCGCCGTGACTGCGGCGCTGCCTGCCGTATCCGCAAGCGCGATTACCGTCAAAAGCGACTGGTTAGAGTATAACTACTCCCGTCAGGTATTTTACAGCAAGCCTTATATTTTTGAGATAGGCTGGAATATTTCCGACAAGACGGCAAAGTCTCTCGGCAGCAAAAAGGTCGCTCTTTCGGACAAAACCTCAATGACCGTTTGGTACGAAGACAGCCTCAAATCCGATATGTCCGAAAAGGACATTACAGCCGCGCTTGCAGACGTTCTGAACCGTATAAAAGCAGATCACCCCAAGCTTGCGAAGCCTGTTGTTCTGAAAATAAAGGACACGGGGGACGCGTCCCCCGAAAAGCTTGTGAAGCAGTACTTTAAGGACGGCGACATTGCTTACTATGCGGCGGTGCTGCCGTCCGCGGACAGAAAAACCCGGAGTGCGTATCTGAAAAAGGCTTATGACGGTGACGACGCGGCGTTTTTCTCGGTATCTCTTGACGCCCTCAGCAATGTTGGAATTACCGAAAAATATCTTGCCAAAGCCTATGGGGACGAAAATATTGCGCTTTTCTCAATATGCTTCAACCGTCTTGAGGACGTTTTAAGCGATAAAAAGTTCGACGCTCTTATAAACACATACGCCGAAAAAGCCTATGCGGATGGCAGGATAGATTTTTTTGCGGTTATTTCGGGTGAAATGGAAGACGACGTTCTTGATGCTTGGTACAACAGGGCTTCAAGGGACGGCAAAGCAGCTTTCAAGAGCATTTGCGATTATGACGACGATTGGGATTGGGACGACGATTGGGACGACGATTGGGATTGGACGGAAGTCCCGCAGGAATATGCGGACTTCGGCGTTACTTATAAGGACGGACACTATTACTATAACGGAGAGCTTGTACGTTATTTTGTGGACGTACACCGCATAACTTCCGAATCAAGGTACGCAACGGTGCAATCTAACCCAAACGGCAAGGTCAGCATAGAAATAG
>CAMWRN010000260.1 GCA_947176675.1 uncultured Clostridia bacterium
CATTACTTTGTTTGTGGTTATTATTGGCATTTACACGGTTCCTTATTCAGACTCCGTTGTAGATCTCGGATTTATTGCATCTTCTTACGGAATATGTTGTACTTTCTTTTGAATTTGACAGGTGTGTTAGAACTATCTCATAGTGCTACAAAGCTGTTTTCTTTATTAATGCAATAAAAACTGACTTCGCTTTATTTGCAAAGTCAGTTTTTATTGCATTAATTTTTCAATAAGAAATACAAATATTACTTAAGTTCAACAGTAGCACCAGCTGCTTCAAGTTTAGTCTTAATATCTTCAGCATCAGCCTTGGAAGCACCTTCTTTAAGAGCCTTAGGTGCAGCTTCAACAAGCTCCTTAGCCTCTTTAAGGGACAGACCGCAAATGTCCTTGACAGCCTTAATAACGTCCATCTTCTTGTCGCCAAATGAAGCAAGAACAACATCGAATTCGGTTTTTTCAGTCGCTGCACCTGCTCCGCCTGCTGCAGGAGCTGCTGCTGCAACTACTGCGGAAACACCATATTTTTCCTGAATACCCTCAACCAACTCGGAAAGTTCGATGATGGAAAGAGCATCAATCAAATCAAGAATATTTGTAATTTTCTCGGAAGCCATAATAATAATCTCCTTTTAATTTAATATAATTTTTTCGCGCTTTAGATACATCGTAGCGCATTTTTGGCTCTGCATTCAAAAAACATTACTCAAACCAAAAACAAACCTGATCAAGCGGCATCCTCTGAGTTCTTCTTGTCCACAAGAGCTTGAAGTGTAGCTGCAAGATTTTGCATTGGAGCCTGAAGAGAACCAAGAAGCTGTGCAAGCAATGTTTCCTTGGAAGGAATCTTGGACAAAGCCGTAACGCCCTTTGCATCATAAACGTCCTTGCCGATGAAGCCAGCCTTAAGGTTAAACTTCTCGCCGCTTTCAGCGAATTTACCTAAAATACGTGCGGGAGCAGTTTCATCCCCCTCGGTAATAGCGATTGCGGAAGTACCCTCAAGAACACCTGTAAGTCCGTCAAGACCAACATTCTTAACAGCGAAGCGCAGCATGGAATTCTTCTCAACGAAGTAGTTCACGCCTGCCTCTCTAAGTTCTTTTCTGAGCTTGGTATCCTCCTCAACGGTAATACCCTTGTAGTCAACAATAACACCTGCCGTAGCCTTGTTCAGCATATCGGTAAGAGCTTCAACTCTTGCCTTTTTGGATTCAAGTACTTTTGCGCTTGGCATGATAATTTCACCTCCGGTTATTAAATAGTATCTTTAGAGACATTGTGCTAACGAATTCAAAAAAGAAAACCTTTTCCAAAAGGAAAAGGCGCAAGTACATAATTAATACTTACCATCTTTTCCTCGGCAGGATTTACGATGCGCCAATCACGGCATTCATCCCCCTGCTGTCTTTAGAATACGATAGCTTGTTAAAACGATCAAACCGCTATAACGTTTTTATTTTACCATAAAAAGCTAAGCTTGTCAATAGCTTTTTAAAATTTTTTTCAAAAAAATAAGCCGCCGACCTTAGCACGACGGCTTATTAATTTTTTATTAAGCAAAATCAGCCGTTGCCCTTAGCCATGCTTGCAACTTCAGCAGCGAAATCATCAGCCTTTTTCTCGATACCCTCGCCTCTTTCGAAACGAACATACTCAACAACAGAAATCTTGCCGCCCAGTTCCTTAGCGGAAGCTTCAACATACTTCTGTACGGACATCTTGTCGTCCTTAACGTAAGCCTGCTCCAACAAGCAGTTTTCTGTGTAATACTTGCCTACCTTGCCCTCTACAATCTTAGCGCGAACCTGTTCGGGCTTGCTTGCCATTTTGGGATCTTCAGCCATCTGAGTCATCATAATCTTCTTTTCTTCCTCGATAACTTCAGCGGGAACAACTTCTCTGTTAAGATAAGCAGGGTTCATGGCGGCAACCTGAAGTGCGCAGTTCTTACCAACCTCAAATACCTTGTCCGCAGAAAGGTCTGTATCAAGCTTTACCATAACGCCGATGCTTCCTCCTCCGTGAACGTAAGGAACAAGTACGCCTTCCATTCTTACAAAGCGGCGGATAACCATATTCTCTCTGATCTTTATGAACAGATCCTGAAGAGTCTCCTCAACGCTCTTTTCGCCACCGCTGATAGTTGCAGCTTTAAGAGCATCAAGATCGGCAGGATTTTTTTCAATAACAGTCTTTGCAACAGCCGCAACGAAAGCTTTGAATTCCTCGTTGTTTGCAGCGAAGTCTGTTTCAATATTTACTTCAACAACTGCGCCCACATTACCCTCAACAATAGATGTAACGATACCCTCAGCAGCTACTCTGCCGCTCTTCTTAGCCTGTGTTGCAAGACCCTTTTCACGCAGTATAACTATTGCTTTCTCGGTGTCGCCGTCAGCTTCCTCGAGAGCTTTTTTACAGTCCATCATGCCGACGCCTGTGGATTTCATCAAATCTTTAATTTCCTGTGGTGAAACCTTTGCCATTTTTATTCCTCCTAAAAATTATAACTCAATAATGGGCAGACATTGTGTGCCTGCCCGATTAATCTGCCTGTTTAGCCCTCTGAGATCACTCAGCAGCAACGGTTTCCTCAGCAGTGTCTGTGGCAGCTTCGGCTGCTTCACCCTGTCTGCCCTCAATAACAGCGTCAGCCATAGCGCCTGCAATAAGCTTTACAGCGCGGATAGCATCATCGTTTCCGGGGATAACGTAATCAACGTCATCGGGATCGCAGTTTGTATCAACAATTGCAACGATGGGAATACCAAGCTTCTTAGCCTCCGCAACAGCAATCTTCTCTTTACGTGGGTCAACGATAAAGAGCGCTCCGGGGAGCTTCTTCATAGTCTTGATACCGCCCAGGTATTTTTCGAGTTTTTCAATTTCGAGCTGAAGCTTAACAACTTCCTTTTTGGGAAGCAGGTTGAATGTGCCGTCCTCTTCCATCTGGTGGAGCTGTTCCAGTCTCTTGATTCTTCTCTGAATTGTCTTGAAGTTAGTCATCATACCGCCGAGCCATCTTGCGTTTACGTAGTGAACGCCTGCACGAACAGCTTCTTCCTTAACGGAATCGCCTGCCTGCTTCTTAGTACCTACGAAAAGAACAGTGTCACCGTTTTCGGCAACGGACTTAACAAAGCTGTAGGCCTCGTCAAGCTTCTTGACTGTTTTCTGAAGGTCGATGATGTAGATGCCGTTTCTCTCCGTAAAGATGTACGGAGCCATCTTCGGATTCCATCTTCTTGTCTGGTGACCGAAATGTACGCCTGCTTCAAGAAGCTGCTTCATTGATACTACGCCCATTTGTAGTTCCTCCTAAAAATTGGTTTTATTTACGCACCTGACGGTACGCATACCTCCGCGCGGATAAGTATGACGGCAACTTATTTTCGGGTAAGCACCCGCCGTCAGAAACACACGCGTGCGAATTTCGCTTTGCGAATTGCTTTAATATTATACCATATCTGCCAAAAAATTGCAAGGAAAACCCATTGTACTATTTTAACAAACTTTTCACCTGAGAAGCGCTTCTTTTTGCTAATTTTGACTCATCGGCGGAAATAAGGACGGTATCCACGCCCACTATCTCAATGTCGTCGCAGGTAAGAATAATGTCGTCGTCCCTGCCCAGAAGCCCGAAAAAGCGCGACCTGCCGTATATGATAAAGGACTTTATCATTGAGTCGTCCGTATCGAACTCTATGTCGTCCACAAATCCCATGCGCGCGCCGTTTCTTATGTTGATTATCTCCTTGTTTCTGAGAGCCGCCAGGGTACATTT